>NZ_MWQI01000004.1 GCF_002210345.1 Fibrobacter sp. UWB4
AAGTTGCTGCACCCGTTTGCCCCGCACATCGCCGAAGAAATGTGGAGCATCCTCGGTCACGAAGGCTCGCTCACGAACGTTGCCTGGCCGGAAGCCGACCACTCCAAGGCTGTGGAAAACACCGTGGAAGTCGTGTTCCAGGTGAACGGCAAGGTCCGCGCGAAGGCCTCTGTCGCGAAGGATATGGACAAGGCTGAACTTGAGAAACTCGCACTTGACAACGATCGTGTCAAGGAGTTTACCAAGGGCATGCAGGTTGTCAAGATAATTGCTGTGCCGGGGAAATTGGTTAACGTCGTTGTCAAGCCTGCGTAATGAACGCATGAAAGATTGCCCCTGAGCCGAGTGAAGCGACCACGCTTGCGTGGGCATTTCCGAGGCGATTGGGCAAGGGTTCGAAGAGCCCAGTTCATGGCAGGTAAGACTGTTGTGAAGTCCATCGTGGTTCCCGGCAAGCTCGTGAACATCGTGGTGAAGTAAGTTGTTGGGAGGGGAAAGCCTTCCCCTCGCTTCAGCCCCGCCCCGCCCTTATAATCACGCCCACTCATTGAGTGGGCGTCTTTTGTTATAACCCCCCCCCCCGGTCGGGTCTTTCGCTACCCTTTCTAACGGGCGCTCAGTCGCCGCGCCCGTAACGCCCGGGCTTTAAAACTTTGAGTAGTGCTTAAACAGGATAAAAGTTGTGATCTGGGTCGAGGAATACAACATAGAATGTATTGCGGTCGTAGTAATACTCTCTTCCGTTTGCTTTGTAAGGACATTTATCTAAAGAATCAGGAATGAAGAAACCTACTAATCTAAAACGACCTTCAAGTCTGAATCTTGCCCATGAGACATCGCTAGGAACATTCTTTGGGTGTTTTGCTTTTGATTTGCCTGGTATGTTGTCATACACGACCAGTAGAGGCCGTTCTCCTCTGCCTGTTGGTTTTGTCTCCCATGTGAATCTGGATTCGGTTGAAAACCATTTCATTTTATCTAGCAGCATTTCACGATCGGAATCAGTAAGATCTTCGAGCGCACAAAATCCAGCGTCTTTTTGATTGACTTCTAAAAATTTCAGATTAAATTTTAATAACGGTGCAATTCCTGCCGTTTCAACGATTGTCTCTGGATAGTCGTTGATATACTGAAGCGTTCGTGAGTTTTGATACTTTTGTTTATTCTTCGTCATACTTTAGGAACTCCCCCGACCTTACCATTTCTGTATGGAGATGAAACTGGTCTATCATTTCTAAGAATGTCGCCAGGGATTTCGTCTAGTCTGTATCCAAAGCTTTCGTTGTTTTCTTTGTTAACCAAATATGTACGATATTTACCTAAACGATCCATGATTGCAGTGTCATGTGTAGAGAAAATCATTTGAGCATTATTTAGATTCTTTTCAGAATCATCAAAGAGATCAATTAACATTGGCAAAAGATTAGGATGTAAATTGATATCAAATTCATCTAGCAGAAGTGTTCCGCCATGATCTAAAACGTCATAATAAAGGGCTAAATCATAGAATAGTTTTCTTGTCCCGCTAGATTCGTGCCAAAAGGGGACTGCATAATCTTTTCCATTGAAATTGTGATAAAAGACTGGGTAATATTGAGTCTCTCCTTTAAGTGACAAGGATCTTGCTATTTTTACATCAACAACGCCTGTATCGGCTCTTTTTAAAATATTTTTCACATTAGCGAATCGTTCGGGATAATTTTTTTTGTAGTTTTCGCAAATTAGCGATTTGTCCAAATGGTAATTACTTAAACCAGAATCCGTTACATTTGTTAAAATATTGTCAAAGAATGCAAAAAAAGGTTCCAGCGAGTCGAACTCGCCTTGCTTTGCCAAATGAATGATAGAAACATTGTTTCTAATTCTTATTTGATTAAGTTCTTCATATTCTTTGTCGACAGAAACAAGTTTGTCTAATTGTCTTTTGAAAATAAAATGCTCCGTTTCGTCGAAGGACAACTCTTCAGATGTAATTTCATTTTTGTTTAGGCTGACTTCGTACAAATAATTTTTTCCATTAATGGTAAAGCGGCAAAAAAGATCTGTAGGGTCGTTATTCCCGAAAAAATTGTCAAAGGGAATTTCTGATTTAGGAGCCGAATTGTAGGAATCTGTGCAAAGATATTTTATAAAGGAAAGTGCTCTGAGCACATTTGTTTTGCCAGATGCGTTGGCTCCTTTTATGCCCATAATGTTGGCTGTTTTTCTTCCTTTTGAAATGCTGTTGGGACAGTTCCCGTTTAATTCAAGGGAAAAGGTGAAGCCTTCTTTAAAAGAAAAGAAATTTCGAGCGCCAAATTCTAAAAGCATGAACTTACTCCGTCAAATTTGTCTAATTTAATGCCAAATATACAATGTTTCGGAATAAAAAACAATGATTTTCGACAATTTTGACGAATATTTATTTTTCGAACTGCTTTTTTTGCCCCAAAAAGGGGTTTTGCCGCTACAAAACATAAGTGATGCCACTATTCCTACGATAATCAAGAAGGGCAAAATAGGCCCCCAATCCCGAGGATGGCAATTTTAGCCAAAATTCAGCATTTTTTGCTGATTATGCCCTTTTTATCCCCTTTTTTAGGCTAAGACATTCTTTGTCATGTACTTTTATTTAAATTAAAAGCACATAGGGTTTTTACTCTTGTTCCTGTAATCGAAATCGGCAAAATTTCAAGTTCAATAGGAACAGGGTGAACGCTCGCGCACATTTGTGCGCGAGCTGTTTGCACTTGTCATTGAACAGGCTTTGCGGAGCCTCGATTACGACATGCAGATGGCTCGCGCTTTTTCTTTTCCCGAAAATCGCAAAATCTGCTGTCGGCATAAGAGTGAAATCTAGTCGAGGTTTTATTGATTGGGCCGACGTTTGTATTGAAATATCAGGTCGAGGTTTTCTTTGCCTCGCGTTTAAGCATATTCGTTCAAAAATACAACGGCTCATATTTCCAGAACATTTCTTATTTCACGTAACGGAGTTCCCATGGCTAAGCGTTCACCAGAACCAGAAACTACCGAAGAAATCGTCTTGAACGATGATCAACTGATTTGCATCCTGATAAACAAGATTGTCAAGGCGACCGAAAAAGAGCGGAACTTGCAATACATGATTCAGATGATGTCAGAAGAATATGGCTTTGACATGTCTGACTTGCAAAGGGATTTCCAGATAGCGTTTGAAAACGATGAAGGAAAGAAACGCCGTGTTAAGATTGACTTGGCCGTTTTTGAGTCGGGTCGTGAACACGATCAGGCGAATTTGATTCGTGCCGTCGTCGTTGCGAAGGATGCTAAAGTAAAATCGAATGATTCTAAAGCCGGAGTCCATGCTGTATTGGACGATATTCTTTCCTATACGAATTGTGACTTTGGGTGCTGGACGAATGGCGAGGATTTGGCGTTTGTCTCAAAGACGGAGGACGCTTTCGGTCAAGTCGAAATCGAGGACATTTCTGATTTCCCGGCGGCAGGGCAAACTCTGGAAGATTTGGAAAAAGCGGGTGACCACGCGATGCCGCGAAAACCCGCCAACGAATCTTTAGTGAAGGCTTTCAAGCGTTGCCACGATTACATCTATGGTAACGAAGGAATGAAGAAGACTGCTTTCTGGGAATTGCTGAATTTGATATTCTGCAAACTCTATGATGAAAAGAGACGCTTTACGGATGCTCGTGAAGGGAAATCTTATCGTCGCCAGTTTTGGGTGGGCGTCAAGGAGCAGAATACCCCTGAAGGGCAAAAGGCTGTCGCGGATAGAATTAAAGGCATTTTCCGCAAATTGAAAGAAGATGGCTTGTATAGCGATGTCTTTGATGGAAACGAGTCTATCAACTTGTCTGATCGTGGCTTGGCCTTTGTTGCGGCGGAACTTTCCAAGTATTCTTTTTTGGACGCAACTGTCGATGTCAAGGGAACCGCTTACGAAACCATCGTTTCGAATACATTAAAGCAAGAAGCGGGGCAGTTCTTTACTCCAAGAAACATCATCAAGTGCATGGTGGAAATGCTTGACCCAGATGAGAACACTCGTGTTCTGGACCCAGCATGCGGCTCTGGTGGATTTATCGTGATGGTGCTGGATCATGTTCGTCACAAGATTGCGAAAAATATTTGGCCGGAATTAGATGATGTTCGCCTGGAAGCGAAATGCAATTCGGAAAAGGTTGAAGAGAAAGTTCGCGAATATGCGCAGAACATGATTTTCGGTTTTGACTTTGACCCCGATTTGAAGAAGGCGGCAAGGATGAACATGGTGATGGCTGGCGACGGTCACGCCAATGTGTTCAATATTAATTCTCTTGACTATCCGAAAGGCTCAAAACCCGATGTTCCTAAGGTTGCAGAAAAAGTTAACGAAAGTATTGCTGTAAGTAAGGATAAAAAGTTCAAGTTTGAAACGGCTGATGATAACGCTCAGGGTAAATTCGATATGATTTTCACAAATCCGCCGTTTGGTTCCAAGGTGGAAGTCGATAAGGAAATCGCCGAACGTTACTATTTAGGCCGTGAATTGGGGAGTAACGCTCCTGAAGTTCTTTTTATCGAAGCCTGTTATAATTTCTTGAAGCCTGGTGGAAAAATGGCGATTGTCTTGCCGGATGGCATTCTTGGCAATCCGAATATGGAAGAAACGCGAATTTGGATTTTGAAACATTTCAAGTTGTTAGCGTCTGTAGATTTGCCGGTGGAGACATTCTTGCCGCAGGTCGGTGTGCAGGCTTCGCTGTTGTTCTTGCAAAAGAAAACTGCTAAGGAACAATTGATTTCTATCGATGATGAAGATTACGATGTGTTTATGGCAATTGTGGAACATGTCGGCAAGGACCGTCGCGGTGTTCCTATTTACAAGAGGGATGATGACGGAGCAGAACTGCTTTTTGACAATGTAAAAAAATGGCTGACTCGCGACGAACGCGGTCGAGAAGTAGTCCGTGAGCGTAAGGAAAGAATCAAAAAACTTGATGACGACCTTCCTGAAGTTGTAAATGCGTATGCAAAATTTAAGGAAGCGCATAAATGAAAATTTCCAAGATAAAAACACGAGTATTCAAATCGAATGGCTTTCGTATTGATGCCTCTTTCCATTTGAGTGATGGTGTTGTTGTTCGCAGAAAGATTGCTGCTTCGCCATACAAAATTATGAAAGTTGGCGATGCTGCTAACCAAATATTCTACGGCAATAGAGCGAAACGTGTATATGTCCAAAAACGTGAAAATGGGATTCCGTTTTTGAGTAGTTCTGATATTTTACAGGCCGATCTTGAAAATGTCAAACTAGCGTCAAAGAAATACACTCCGTGTATTGAACAGATGCGACTGCAAGAAGGGTGGATTCTGATATCTCGTTCTGGAACTATAGGTAATACGGCCTGGGCTACTAAGCAACATGCTCAGAAGCTAGCTTCTGAGGATGTTATTAGGATAGATCCTAATAACATCCTCAGGGCGGGTTTTGTCTATGCGTATCTATCGAGTTCTTATGGACATTCCTTGTTGACGCAGGGAACCTTTGGTGCGGTTATTCAGCATATAGAGCCTGATTTTGTTGCATCTTTGCCTATACCACAGTTTCCTGCAAAGTTTCAAGAAAAAGTAGATAATTTAATTAAGGAAAGTGCCCGTCTCCGCGAAGAAGCGAATAGATTCTTAAACGAGGCTGTATCTGAATTTGAAAAGTGCTTAAATCCTGAATGTTATAAGAGAGAATTTTGCACATCTACTGTTTCTACAAAGCAGATCTTGAAAAAATTTAATCGATTAGATTCACATTATCAAATTGCACAAAAGGAATTTGTTAAAAGACGTAAAAGAGGTCTGAGATACGAAAAAATAGGCCCGAAGGCTGAAAAAATATTTGTAGGCAATCGGGGAAAAAGACTTTATTCTAAAGAGGGGGTTCCTTTTTTGTCTTCGTCTGATATGATGTTGTTTAACGCTTTGCGTTACTCCAAAAATATTAGCGTAAATACCCCTTCACTAAAAATGATGCAAGTTCATAAGAATGAAATATTAATTTCTCGATCTGGAACCGTTGGAAATAGTGTTTTAATTGGTGATTTGTTAAATAAGAAGGCCGTTTCAGAACATGCATTGCGATTGCTGCTAGATGAACAAAAGATAAAGCCATCGTATGTTTTTGCTTATTTGAATACTGAAGAAGGTCGAGAATTGTTGCAATCTCTTGCTTATGGTTCGGTAATCGTTACTTTGGGTGAAGATTTTGTTGCTGATATTGATTTGCCCATTTTAGATGAACAAATTCAAAGAAAAATTATCCAAAAAATTAACGAATATGTTTGGGCTAGTGATTCTGCAGCTGAAAAAGAATCTTTGGCTATTTCTCTAGTTGAAAAAGAAATTGATGGTTGGAAAGTATAACTTCTGTTAGAAAAGGTTTTTATATGGCTCAAGTAAAATTCCCTGTTCATAGCGATGGTTTTGTCAATGCAGGCGAAAAACGCCTGATTGATTATTTGCAGAACAATCTTCCTGCCGATTACTGGATTGTTCCTAACGGAGAATATGCCAATAAAAATCCGCAGGGTCTTGTGGCTAGCAGTGAATACGATTGCATTGTGGTTGCTCCCCATGCCATTTACCATATTGAAAATAAGGATTGGGGTGGCAATCTTCAAGGTGATGATTATGCGTGGTTTGTAAATGGGGCCGAACGAAAAAATCCGTTTGTGGCTGCAGAACGCAAAACACGCATCTTGGCTTCTATGTTAAGGTCTCATAACCATTTGTGGGGCGGGGCCTTCGTACAGACTGCGGTAACGCTGAGTTTTCCGGGTCAGTCAAAAACAGGTATTGACCATTACAGCAAATCGTATGACCAGATTTTTTTGCTAGAAAAACCGCTTATTGATTTTATTAAAGATAACGCAAAAGTCCGTAAGGCTCCAGATGCTATAAAAGCATATCAGAAAGACATTGTCGATTTTTTAACTGGTAGTGCATCGGTTGCACAATATCGTCGAAGAAGAAAAGTCCTTCTGGACTATCAAATCATCGAGGTTTTGCAAGAGACAGATTCGTTTACGGAATACTTGTGTAAGGCAAAGTTCTTTGCAGATAGAAAGTATAAAATTAGAGAGTATCCGCTGGATTACGCGGAAAAGTCCAAACAAGAACTTGATACTATTCGCAGAAAGGCCGAAAATGCCAAGTATGTTCATGAAAAACTTGGTTTCCGCGGAAACATTATTCCGTGTGAAAGTATTCTAAGCGAAGACGGTTGTTTTTATTATGAAAAAAGCCTGTACATGGAAGAATCTACATTACGGGCTCATATAAAAAAGAAGACTTTGACCGACTTGGAAAAAATCCAGATTGTCCTTGATATTGCAAATGCCTTGAAAGAGGCTCATTCTGAAGGAATATTCCATCGTGATGTTTGCCCAGAGAATATCTATGTAACAAACTCTGGGGCAGCCCTTGCGAATTTCAGACTTTCGTGGTTTACCGAACATCAGACAATGGGTTACACTGTCGCAACCGAACTTGTGCCGACGAAAGATTCTCCCTATGTTTCTCCTGAACAAGATGACAATGATGTCTGTGCATCTAGCGACTTGTTCTCTTTAGGAGTAGTCTTTTACGAACTGATGACGGGTAAGTTGCCATTTAATGATTCACAGTCTTTCAGGGTGCATGGAGGAAAACTAGATGAATCGCTGATGCCATCCAAGGTGATTTCTCAATTGCCTCCTTGGTTCGATGAACTGGTGCGAAAGACTGTTGTTGTTGATGTCAATAATCGTTTTGCCTCCGCTGAGGAAATGATTGAGTTTATCAACATCAACTTAAAGCCTGCTGCCCAGGAATCTATTCGCAAAAAACAGGCCGAGTCTCCCATTGCTAATCAAACGCAAAAGAAAATTGAGGATTTGAAACCAGGTGATCAGGTAACTCCGGAGATTGTCTTGTATGAACCGCTGGGGAAAGGTGGTTTTGGCCGTGTTTTTAAGGCTAAGCAGACGTTACAGAACAAATTTTACGCCATCAAAATTTTTGACAGAGATTCTTCTGCACAAGAAACGATAAATGAATATCAGACACTCAATAAATTGTCTCACGATAATATCGTAAAGTTCATTTACAACGGAATAACAACTCAGGGTTTCTTCTATACTTTAATGGAGCTGCTTGAGGGCGACAACTTGAATAAGTTTGTCGAAGGTGATTTGAAGATGACCATGAACGAACTATATAAAATGGTTCGTCAAATCCTTTATGCTCTCAAGTACATGCAGGAACAAAATCCGCCGATGTACCATCGTGATGTCAAGCCCAATAATATTATTTGGGACAAGTCTTCTCGATATGTGCTGATCGACTTTAATATATCATCCCAAATAGACGATAAGGCTTTTGCAGGAACATATCCTTATCTAGCTCCAGACTTGATTCAGGGAAGTTCTGTTATCAACTGGGATTGCTCTGCAGATACTTTTGCTCTTGGAGTATCAATTTATCAGTTAATTGCTCATACATATCCCTGGCTAGGAAAAAATAATCAGCCTATCGTTGGCGTAGAGCCTGCAGATATTGCGCAATATGCAGAAAGACTTTCTCCAGAATTTGCAGCATTTGTCATGCGTTCTATCAAGACTGACAAAGCGGAAAGATTTGCGAATGCGGCGGAAATGCTTGCCGCTCTTGAAAAAATTGGGCTGAACGGAATGCTTAAGGAAACGGAAAAAATAATCCGTTTAGATTCCGATGGCAAAAGAACCGATTATGTAGATTATCTTAATACCCTTTATAGCCAGAGTAGTCATGGCAATAGTGGTGTTGTCGCCAAATCAAAAACGACTAATAGTTTTGATGATTTGACCTATATCGAGACAAAGTTGGATAAACGCCTCATTGACGATATCACGAACTTGAAATACAAACTGGTTGTAATTACCGGTAATGCAGGTGATGGTAAGACTGCGTTTATCAAGCAAATAGAAAGCCGTAATGCTCCCGTGCAGGCTAAAACCGTCGGTAATGGCAGCACGTTCACCATCAATGGCGTGAAGTTTGAAACCAACTATGATGGCTCACAGGATGAAGATACAAAGCTGAACAATGATGTTTTGAATTCTTTCTTTGAGCCGTTCTTTGATTTGGATGATTATACCAAGGCTTCGGAAGGTCGCATTATTGCTATTAATGAAGGCAGACTTGTAGATTTCCTCAGCCAACAACCAAGATTAAAGAAGTTTGAAACAAACATTGAGGAATTCTTCTTCAACGAAGGCCATGTAGAGTTGCTCCCCGGATTAATTGTAATTAATCTCAATTTGAGGTCGATTACAGCAAGAGAAGGTGATTCTCAGAGCTTGTTGGGACAGCAAATTCAAAAGATGGTTGCAAGCGAATTGTGGACAAAATGCGAAGGTTGCCCTGTTGCAGAAAAATGCTTTATCAAGTATAATGCAGACACTTTCAGGGATAGTAGTGTTGGTCTTGAAGTGACGAACCGTCTGGAATGGTTGCTACGCACAATAGTCTATAAGCGCGAATTGCATGTGACAATGCGTGATTTACGTTCAATGATTGCTTATATGCTTACACGTGATTATTCGTGTGAACAAGTGAAAAAGCTTATCGATATTGTGCAAACGGAAGGATTGCGGAGCTATTATTGGCAATACTATTATTTCAATATTACAGCACCGGCAATAAAGCCGAATGTTGCCTCCTTTGATTTACCGACATTGGATTCTAATGACCGTTTAATTCGCATGCTGCGAGAAACGGATATTGCCGAAGTGGCTTGGCCTGCAGTTGACCGCGATTTGTATTATAAGGAGAAAACTCCGGAAAATTACTTACTGTTTAGTGATAGGAAACAGAACCTTATTGATGACTTTAATGGGGTAGGGATGAAGCCGATTTGGCAAATGGATGATGAAAATGAACGTAATGAAATTGAATGCGTACAGAAGGTTTTTGTTCGACATCAATATTTTGAAGGCAACCTCAAATTCAAACGTCGCTTGCCGTATCGCTACATTACAGATTTTTACGAATCTCTACGTGATGAAAGTGCTGACAAGTTGGCTGAATCTAAACTGAATTTGGCAAAGGCTATTTCCATTAGCGAAGGTTGCGAAAATGCGGAATTGTCAAAGGCTCATCTTCTTTTGGCCAGCTCGCAGTCGAATGATCCGATATCAAAAAGTTATCGAAGATTCCCGATTGATGAATTTGAATTGTTTGTGAATAAAACAGACCATTTGACACAATATGTTGAATATGAAAGTGACAGCTTTATTTTTAGGCATAAAGCTGAGAAACATATTCAATTGACGGTTTCACTTGACTTGTACGAAATGCTCAAGTTTATCCAGAATGGTTTTAGCCCGTCTGTAAACGACCTGCAAGGGCGATTTATTGAATTGCAGGTGTTCAAGAATCTGTTGCAGAGTAAGACTTACAAGGAAATTATTGTCACCAAGAATAATCAGAAGTTTACCGTTATTCGTCTTGACGAGAATAAACATATTGTGTTCGAATCCTTAAAGCAGGAGAATAACTAGTATGATGTTGAAATTGAAAAAAGGTACAGTGATATTCCGTAATCCTCAAATTTTTGCTGTTGATACTAAGTTGGTTGTTCTAGAGCGTGTTTTGACAAAATTGTTCATGCTTATTTATACAGATGGAGTTTCTCTAACGCTGAAGGTTAAAAAGGAGCATGATGTAAAAACATTAACTGAATATGTTGAATTGCTGGAAAAAGATGGGTTAGTTTCTAATGCCGAAAAAAATTTTGACGCAGTTGAAGACTGGCTACGTAGCAATCTACTTGAAATGGTTTTCCGAGGCAACGTCATTAAGGAAAAAGTTTGTAGTCTTAAACCAATGCATTTGCTGAGTTTTAGAATTCAAAATCTAAAGTATTGCCGCGACTATAATACATCGGACCAGTTGTATCTTATGTTACGAAGCTGTCCAGAGGTTCTTGCTGGTTTAAAGCAGTATCTTTGTAAAGGGTGGGATGTAAATAGTAATTCTCTTGTAAAATCTGCGGATCTTGATGTGGACACCGCAGGAATTCTTTATCTAGTTAAAGAACTGAAGGAAACGAAAACTCTTAATACAAAGGACACTCCTGAACCATTGCTGAAAAAGCAATCTGATTTATTCAATGATGATGTTCGCCGTCTTCTTGTTTATCAAGAAAAATTGCCAAGATCCGTATTTATTGAATACTTCAAGATTCTTTGTGGATTTCATCTCGCTTTATATACGATGAAATTGGTCTATCTATTGCCTCAAATGGTTGACCAGGGAAGAATCGATGTTGAAGATGATTGGACGATGATTGTTGATGTAACGGATGATTTGAATAGTAGGATTTCAAAATATGCTAAGGATGATTTTGAAAAGAACGAAAATAATTATCGTCGGTATATTAGAGCGACATACTCCATAGATGTTGTTCAAAATTGGCTTTCGAGAAATAATACAAAGGTGACTATCGCTCAGGTTCTTCAAAAGATTAAAGATGGGTTGAGTGAAGAATATTTTAATATCCGATTACAGGATGTGTTGAGCGATTTGCCTGATGTAAGCGAAAAGGAATTTGATAAAAAAGACTATGAAGAACAATTCAAATATTTTAAGGATTACTCTTCTTTCCAGAAATTTGTTTATTTATTAGAGTCTTCGAATTTAGGTTTTTCTCAATACAAATATCTTAGACAGTTTATTGATGCAGCAACAATGAAAAATTCGCCATCAAAATTACTTGCGGATGGCCGTTCCAGAAAATATCCGAGACGTGGAGCCTTAGGTTCAAAACTACTGGAAACGCTGGTTCAAATTTTGGTTCTGGAACCTATTGATGGTGGAAATTATCAGTCCAAATCGTTGTCTATTGATGAATTGGCTCAACTGATTCGTTCTCGGTATGGCTTGATTATCAATGGCGTTGGCGATTCTCGATTCAAGAATGCAGACGTGGAAACATGTTCAGCATTTAAGGAAAATATGGATGCGTTCAAGAATAAGTTGCGGCAAATCGGTTTCTATACAGATTTGAGCGATGCTTGCTTATTGCAAAAAATTCGTCCCCGTTACAATTTTAACTAAGGTGTTGTCATGAGTATTCAGGAATTGTATTACGACAAGTTTCTCAGATTCGTTGTTTCTCGTTATGAGAAGACTATTAAAGAAGTTAAGCCGGGACACCGAATGAAAATTACAGGTTTGTCGCTTGACAAACTTCAAAGGATAATTGCTCCGCTGCGAAAAATAAATCCGTCTGTCAAGACGT
This sequence comes from Fibrobacter sp. UWB4, assembly GCF_002210345.1. Taxonomy (NCBI): domain Bacteria; kingdom Pseudomonadati; phylum Fibrobacterota; class Fibrobacteria; order Fibrobacterales; family Fibrobacteraceae; genus Fibrobacter; species Fibrobacter sp. UWB4. The sequence goes on from NZ_MWQI01000004.1 coordinate 12,275, forward strand.
TTATTCTTTCGGATTCACTTTCGGGTGATGATTATGTCCATGCTTCGAAATTGATTGAACTCAGAAATGAAAGCCCTGATGCAATTCTTGCCTTGATTCCATCGGATAGTTCAACATCTGCTGAAGATTCCTATGGTGCTGCATTTCAGGAATTGTCTGTGTCGGATTTACAGAAAGAGTTCTTTGCCTTTTTGCTTTCCAAAATTCCCCAAGATAAATCGCATCTCTTCCAGATATTTTATAACGCATTTGCAGAGTTTAAACTATTTGCATCAGATGATTTGAGCAATCTAGTAAACTATTTGCTTTTTGTTGATGCTGAAAATTATTCTTTGGAATCGTGGGGCGATGGTCTCCAATTTATGGGGATGATCCCTGATTCGGATTTGGCGAAAAATGAACAGGACTTAAAACGTTATTTCAAGTTGAATTTTGAGATGTGTACATCTCTGCTCTGTGATTTTTCACTAACAGAGCTCGATCGTGTCAATAAGCTTCCTTTAAGCCCGGATTCCATTCAAAATGAAGTTATTGATTTCTTGACAAAGGAGAAAGATGTTCGTGACAGCATTGAGCTTTGCAAAAGAATTTATGAGAAATACCCTAAGCTTAATTTCTCTAGATGGAAAAGCTATCTCACGGTTGCCGTAAACAAGAAAAATGTTAAGGTCTATGCAGACTTGACACCTGGCAAAAAGGATGGTGAAGAATTAATAAAGGATCCCTCTGGAAATTTAGTGCTAAACATTAAGGATGGAAAGAAAAAAGGGAAAATCTCTTTTACAGTTATTGTTGATCCGGCTCCAGCGCAAAACCCGGATATTATGGCGTTTGAAATATGCTTGATAAGGCGTGAAGACTTTACGTTGGTGGATACGCTAAAGAAAGCGAAACTTGGTGCCAATCGAAAAAGTGCCAAACGCAAAATGTCCGTTAATATTGAAAACGAAGCATACGAATCCGGTGATTATATGCTTCGTGTCAATGCTATTGACGAAAATGATGTCGTGCTTAATGTGGATAACGATTTTAAGGACGAAGAAAAACAAAGTAAATGGGAGGAAGAAAAGGCTGAAAATCCGGAAAAGTCCAAAGAACAATTTCGATTGGATAATCAGGCTGCCTATTGTAATGAAACCGTTGTGTTTACAATAAACAATGCCGTATCTTCTGACGAACTTGAAGAGTCTGAAGAAGTTGAAAAAAGAGCGAAGGTCAATACATTTTTGCAGGGGTTCATCCGTCAACGAGTATCGCTGTTAGTGAGCGATAAAGAAATTGAACTGGATGAATACGATGAACCCAAAAATGGTTGGCAGCATGGTTCCTTGAATGACATTTTCCAGTTTGATTTGTCGTCTAAATTTGCGTTCCAAATACAGTTGCCAAAGAAACTTATTGCCCTAGAAACATCCTTCTTAAAAAATCGAGATACGTTTGGATATATCAATGCTACAGTTGGTGCGAATATAACTGATGTAAATTTGCAAAGTTTACGATTTAGCGCTTTGTCTCAAGATAAAATTCCAGTCGAATTAAAAAAATTAAGGTCTGAATTGTTTGAGGTTATTTCGCAGTCGGCAAAAGAAGATTCTGGCTTGCTTGAAACATTTGATATTGCAAATAACCAAGACTTGATTATAAATTATTTGGCGGAATATAATTCCTGGTTGGCTGATTTGTCGGCTCAGAATCTTTCGGAAAGTGACTCTGTTGCCGTTCAGTTTATTGATATGGTTAAATTGGAGGTGGAACTTCCTAACGGGACTTACACCGATGTTTGCCTTATTTCGCCTTTGCATCCACTTCGTTTGGGTTGGATGGTAAATCTATGGGGTTTGTTCCAAAATTGGGAAAACAGTACAAAAGAGTTTGATGCATACCGGAAATCTTGGACAAAAAAACTGGACCAGCTTTTCTATGGCAAACTGAAAATGGATGTAGCTCCATTAATCTTGGCTGATGAAAAGTTGCAAGACCCGTATCAATATATTGGTGAAATAACATTTGGATGGGGAATTTATTCTCGCCCCGCAATAAGCAAGGATAAGTCTTTGTCTTCTGATGCAAGGCAAATAAAGGCTTATACATCGTCCTTGCTCAATATCTCCAGCGATAAGATTATTGACAGCGATGTTAGTGCTGAATTGGTGGAAAAATACATCAACCGATTTGCCAAATCGCATCCTTATGCGAAAAAATTAGTTCTGAACTTGTTCAATGCGGGTGATGCGATTTCTTTTGTAAATGCCTTGAAGTCAATTGAATTGAAAAACTCTGCATTGACTTATGAAATAAGAATCTTTTCAGAGTCGAATTTGATAAAATCTGGAAGTGCTCTTCGAGAACTTATAAATCCGGAATCCAATGTCGCCGAAGGTGCGGAGGCCTTTTCGCAAGCATCGCGTAATCGACTTTTTCCAAAAATACGTTTCTCCTTGAATGATACGCAGCAATTTATTCAAGACCCAAACCATTATCAAGCCCATATTTCGTTCTTGATAAATCCGTTCCAGATTCAATCATCTTTGGTGCGACCCAATAAATTAGATCGATCTTTCTACTTGAATTCCTTGATTTGCCGTAGCGTAATTGCGTATGAGGAAAATGGTGGCGACTCCACGTGGTATCGCTATATATCTGAAAAAATCTTGCCGAATCCTGTAGAGGAATTTGCTAACACAGAAGTTGATTTGTTAAAAAACATTCAAAATTTGGTGGGTAAGATAATGTCTAATACCATAGACAGTTCGTTGCCTACGACAACATTAGTTTTGAAGGAATCCGACCGTGTTCTCCTTAATTTGGTTCACGATGTTTCTGATTGGGTGGTGACATTCGATAAGAACATGGGGCCTGAATTCTTCGACCTTCCGGCGAGTTCGGGTGAAAACCAAAAGATTCCTTATTTGCTGGATTATATTCCAGGACAAGAATCTGCGGGAACATCGGCTTTCTTGACTTCTAAGCCCACAAGTGAAATTGAGGGGCTAATGAAGCCGATGTTTAGCGAGTATGGAATTGATTTGTCTGGTAATGAGCAGTTCTTAGAATTACTTGAAGATGTGAGAACTGTTAGTAGTTCTCTCATTATGCAAGCTGGAACCACAAGAAACAAGGCTTTTGAAGTTTTAGGGACGACCCTGACAAAGCGGTTCCTGAAGAAGAAAGGTTTGTTAAACGAGGCTTTTATTATCCCTATCGATTTGCATCAAGAACTGTTTGCGGATCTTGATACGGGCGATCGTGAACGTGCTGACAATTTGCTTGTAAATATTGATGTTGAATCCAAGGAAATTGTATTTACCGTTGTTGAAATAAAGTGCAGAAAATCTCTGAGTGAAAGCGAAGAAAATGACTTGAAATGTAAAATACAGGCTCAACTTATCAATACTGTGTCTGCTTTGCAACAACGATTTGGTAAACCGTTAGATGGTAGTCCAGAGAGATTGGATAGAGAACTCCAGATTTTGGAATTAGTTGATTTGTTGAGTTTCTATATCAAGAGGTCTCAGCGCTATGCACAATTAGACCCGATTGTTGCTGAAGAATATTTGGTATTCTTGTCAGAATTGGAAAAGTTGGATTATAACCTAAAGTTCAAGCAAATTGGTGTGATATATAACTTTAGCCAACATGAACGCCAAAAGAAATGTTTTGAAGGCGATAGTTGCATTTTTACGATGGGCGAATCCGTCATTAGTGAAATTCTGGGTGATAATGCGACATTGAATACGGAACGCCTGAAACAACTTGACAATGATAAGGATTTCTGTAACGCTTTTGAACCAAATCGCAAAGAAAGCATTGTGCGGATTAGAACTTTGCGAGATGGTGGTGTTTTGCCTGAAGAACGTCAAGAAGAACCTGAATCTGATGATGTTGAAAATGCCGATAGAAAAGATGTGAATGCTAGTACGGCTGTAACTGAAGTACCTGCAGATTTCATTCCGAAAGAAACAGAATCGGCGACTTTAGAGGAAGAACCGATTCAACCAGAAACCCCTTCAAAGGAAACTCAGGAAAAAACTACTTCGGAATCAAAACCTGTTGTTGATAATTCACCTAAGGATGAAAGATCTAGTGATGTGAAAGTTCTGGAGAATGTAGATAGTGTTTTTGTTCCCCCTGTTTACGATGTTCTTATTGGGAAAACAGATGCTGAAACTCCGCAATATGGCATTATTGGAAAAACTGTAGATAACAAACGATTAATCGGTATTGATTTGAACGAATGCAATACTGTCAGTTTGTTCGGTGTTCAAGGGGCTGGGAAGAGTTATACAATTGGAACTGTTGCAGAAATGACTTTGAAACAGTTTAGTAAAGTGAATAAGTTGCCAGCACCTCTTGCTAGTGTCATTTTCCATTATAGCGAGAGCATGGATTATGCCCCTGAGTTCACATCAATGGTTTATCCAAATGATGACGAAAGACAGCTTGCTCGTTTGAAACAAGAATATGGTGCCGAAGCTGGATCTGTAAAAGATGTTTTGCTCCTTACTCCCAATAGTCAAGTTGAAAAGAGAAAGAGTGAATATCCTGATATTGAAATTGCTCCCATTGGATTTGCTGCCTCGGAATTAAATGTTGCCGATTGGATGTTCCTGCTTGGCGCTATAGGTAATGAATCTACGTATGTGAAAGAATTGAAGCAGATAATGAAAGCGTGTCGCTATGATATGACTCTAACAAACATTAGGATGGGTGTTAATCAGAATGCATTCCTGTCAAATTCTCAAAAGAATTTGGCTTTGCAAAAATTGAAATTTGCAGAAGATTATATTTTGAATGATTGCTCTCTAAAAAAATATATGCGTCCTGGTCGCTTGATTATTGTGGATTTGCGTGATGAATTTATTGAAAAAAATGAAGCGTTAGGATTGTTTGTTGTGATGCTCAATATTTTTGCAAGTGTTAAAGATATTGACGGCAAACAGTTTAACAAGTTCATTGTTTTTGATGAAGCTCATAAATACATGAACGATAAAGATCTTGTCGGTTCTATTACTACCGCAATTCGTGAAATGAGGCATAAAGGCGTTTCGATTATGATTGCTAGCCAGGATCCGATGAGCTTGCCAAGCGAAATTATTGAACTGAGCTCTATTGTCATAATGCACAAGTTTAGTTCGCCTGCGTGGGTAAAACATGTTCAAAAAGCTATTACCGCTTTGCAAACTTTGACGCCTATGGCAATGTCTTCGCTTACATCTGGTGAAGCTTTCTTGTGGGCGAATAAGGCTACGGATAGAATGTTTACGCAAAGACCTGTGAAAATATCGATTCGCCCACGTGTCACCAAGCATGGCGGCGATACGATAAATGCGGTAAAGTAAAGAATTTATGAAAAAAGAGAAAGCCTATGTCTAAATCCCTAGAAAAATTTAATGTATCCATCCAAGATTCAAAGAATCTTTTAGATATGTTTGACAAACAGAGTAAATCAAATCCTGAAAATGCTGAGGTGTTGAAACGTGCCGGACTTGTTATGGCTTTTACGGCATGGGAAACATACGTGGAGGATCGCTTGACGGAGTCCTTGTCGCTGCAGATGAAGTTGATAAAAGGATGCTCGCTAGGAGATTTTTTCCAAAAGAAACTAGATGAAGAATTAAAACGATTCAATACGCCGACATCCGACAAAACAAAGAAATTATACAAGGATTTCTTGGGAATTGAAGATGTTACGGAAGGCTGGAAATGGAGTAATTATGAACCAGCTAAATCGCGAGAACAATTGAACAAATGGATTGCCTTGCGTGGTGAGATTGTGCACCATGCAAAAGGTGTTTCGACAAATCCGCAACCTCACATTGTAAAGAAAGATGATTTGTCCAAATGCATTACCTTTTTAGAAGGACTTGTAAAAACTTTTGATGCATATGTAGAAAAGGTCCTTTGATATATATGGATAAAGAAAAACTTATAAAGGCAATCAATCAAAAGGGTCTCCACAATAGCCTAATCTCTATCTATTACAACATAGGAAGAGCATTGCCGTTTCGTGCACAGAGATTTCCTGATGGGCGTATTTCTGATTGGTACCGCTCACAGTTTGTAGAAGTTCATGTGGTAAAGCCTGGTGGTAAAGGCGGAAAGTACGGTTACGCCTATGGATTCTATTTCAGGAATGGAGAACGTGCGGATGCCACGGAAAATAACCCCGAGCAAAGTTGGTGCAAAATGAGTGATACCGAGCCGCAGGGGATTCCGTGTGCTGCTTGTGGTTCATGGGTGCTTCTAGACATTCTGGGAGAATCGACGGCGGAGCCGACAAAAATTTATGGTGTAAACGATGTCTTGGAGGTCGGCAAGCATAAGGGAAAGACTTTGGCCGAAGTTATCCGCTCTGATTGGGGGTGGGTAAAGTGGGCTAAAGAAAATGCGGAGCATATCTTTTTTGATATGGATGAAGTGATGGAGGAAAGAAATAAGAGCATTAAGCCTCTTCATCCAAACGATGTGTTGACCTATGGAAAATATAAAGGGCAAAGCATTAAAGAAATCGCAGAGATTGATATGAACTATCTTAGATGGCTTTCTGCGAATAATGATGATTTTGTCTTTGATTTTAAGGAATTGTCGTAATACATTTTGATGTTCGCTTCTGCGTTAGGGATAGTGACCCCTTGGGGAGGCACTGTGGTGCCGTTTTAGGAGGTGGGCGGCGAGCAAAGCGGAGACGATTGCCCCTAAAATATAGCCCGACCCACGCCAGTGGGCGGACAGCACTTAACGATTTGTTGTTTAGTGCGCATGGCCACCAAGGTGGGGAACGCCCAAATGCAAAGGGGCGAACCGTGCGAAACCTTCGTCAAGTTGCTGCACCCGTTTGCCCCGCACATCGCCGAAGAAATGTGGAGCATCCTCGGTCACGAAGGTTCTCTCACGAACGTCGCCTGGCCGGAAGCCGACCACTCCAAGGCCGTGGAAAACACCGTGGAAGTCGTATTCCAGGTGAACGGCAAGGTCCGCGCGAAGGCATCCGTCGCTAAGGATATGGACAAGGCCGCCCTCGAAAAGCTCGCCATGGAAAATGACAGAATGAAGGAGTTCATGGCAGGTAAGACTGTTGTGAAGTCCATTGTCGTTCCGGGCAAGCTCGTGAACATCGTGGTGAAGTGACGCGACCAAGGGTCGCGTCATCCTGAGCGGAGCCCGTAAGGGCGAAGTCGAAGGATCTAGACCTGAACGTCATCCTGACGCCGAAGGCGGAAGGATCCAGTGATTTAAAAAATCCTAAATATTAGAAAAAGCTCTGAAGTCCATCTTCAGGGCTTTCTTTTTGCTGTTTTTATATATTTTGTAAAACGAAAAATATTGTCACTTAATGGATTTGCCTTATGGAATGGAATGCTTCGGTCAAGAAAGAAATTGAATCCCGCTTGATGGAAAAGGAAAACTCGCTTGCTGAATACGCCTGCAAGTCTGCGGCTGCGATTCGCTATCACGAAGCGCAAGAAGATATCCGTCCGAACTTTTCTCGTGATGCAGACCGGATTATCAATTCCTATTGCTATAGCCGATACATTGACAAGACTCAGGCTTTTTACCTTGTTGAAAATGACCACATTACGCATCGTGTGTTGCACGTGCAGCTGGTCGCGAAAATTGCAAGGACCATTGGGCGTTTTTTGAACCTGAACGAAGACTTGATAGAGGCGATTTCGCTAGGGCACGATGTGGGCCATACGCCTTTTGGACACGATGGTGAAAGGATTGTCTCGGAGTTTTTGCAAGAGAATGGTGAAGGAATTTTTGAACACAATGTTCAAAGCTTTAGGCTGTTCCATGACCTTGAAGCGCACGGCAAAGGGCTGAACCTTACCGCACAAGTGCTCGATGGAATCATTTGTCACAACGGCGAAATCCTGAAAAACGAATATGGCTGCAATCGTAGCAAGACTCCAGAAAAACTGCTGGAAGAATACAGAAACAGCTTGAATGGAACGCTGAAATCGAAAGAGATGGTTCCGATGACATTGGAAGGATGCGTCATGCGAATCTCGGACGTGATTGCGTACGTTGGCCGTGATATCGAAGACGCCATCATCTTGAAATTGGTGAAACGCGAAGACATCCCCCAAGAAATCACAAAAATTCTCGGTAACAAAAACAGCGAAATTGTAAACACGCTTATTACAGACCTTGTCAACAATAGTCTAGACAAAGAAACGCTCGTCTTTTCGCCGGAAGTTTTCGATGCGCTTAACCAACTGAAAAACTGGAACTACAAAAACATCTATTTGAACCCGAAAAAGTCAACCCAGGACGAAAAAATCAGGATGATGTTCCGTACCGTCTTGGAAGAATGCCTTGATGAACTCCAGTCTGGCGTGAAAAAGGCAACAGGAATCAATCACTGGTGCGAATCGCTGGGCGAAAAGTACAGAGAAACGACACCCCTCCCGCGCATTGTCGCCGACTACGTCTCTGGAATGACCGATGACTACCTGATGAGCGCCTATAAGGAAATCGTGCTGCCGAAATCGTTTGGCGTGAGCTTTGGGGAAAAGTAATGTGCAAAAAAATACCCAGCCGGCTTGGCTGGGTTTTTAATTAAAATTTGTTTAATGGTTATTTCGCTTCTGCGGCTTTTTCTTCCTTGTCCTTGGGCAATACCAGGTTCAAAAGGACGGCGAGGATGAATACAACGGCGACGCAGTTTTCAGCGAAAATGGTCTGGATAATCTGCGGGAAGATTTTGAACATCTGCGATGCGGATGTGAATCCGAGACCGGTGCTTAAGGACAAGCTAACGATAATCATGTTGCGCTGCGAGAAGCCGCTTTTTGCGATCATGCCGAAGCCTGCGAAGAGGATGGAGCCGAACATCATGATGGTGCAGCCTCCGAGAACGGCTTGCGGGATGGTTGTGAGGAGGGTGCCTACGGGCGGGAAGAGACCGCCGAGGAGCATGATGCCTGCGCTTGTCGCGATGGCGAAGCGGTTCACGACGCCGGAGAGCGAGGCGAGTCCGACGTTCTGGCTGAACGATGTAATCGGGGTGCAGCCGAAAAGCCCGGAAATGGAACTCACAAAGCCGTCGCAGCTGATGGCTCCGCCCATTTCGGCTTTGTGGATTTGGCGTTTGAGGGCGCCGCTGCAAAGGGCGCTGGAGTCACCGACGGTTTCCGTGGCGGACACGAGATAGATGGCGATGACGGAGAGGATGGCGCCCAAGTTAAATTCAGGAGTGAACGGGAGAAGCTTGGGGAGTGCGAAAAAGCCATTGCTTGAAATGCCCGAGAAATCGACCATGCCCATGAAGAGCGCGAGGATGTAACCGACGATGAGGCCGACGAGTACGGAGAGCGAGCGGAGGAATCCCTTGGCGAAAACTTGCGTGAGCAAGCAGGTGAGGAGCGTGACGCTTCCGACAATCCAGTTCTGTGCAGAACCAAAGTCAGCGGCGCCTTGACCGCCCGCGAATGAATTCGCGCCAATGGGCAAAAGCGAAAATCCGATGGAGGTCACGACGGTAGCCGCGACGATGTGCGGGATGAGTTTGAGCCAGTATTTGGCGCAGAGACCGAGAAGTCCTTCGACGATGCCGCCAACGATGACGGCGCCCATGAGCGTTCCCATGCCTTGCGATGCTCCGATTGAAATGGAGACGGAGAGGAATGTGAAGCTGATGCCCATGACAATGGGGAGGCGGGAGCCGATTTTCCAGACGGGGTAGAGCTGGATGAGTGTGCCGATGCTTGCGATAATCATGCAATTCTGGATGAGCGAGGCGGTGAGGCCTTTTTCAATCCCGACGACGTTTGCAAGGATGATGATCGGCGTAATGTTACTCACGAACATGGCGAGCACATGCTGCAAACCGAATGGAATTGCCTGTAAAAGCGGAACGCGTCCGTCAAGCTGGTAGATGTTGTCCGAAGTCTTCATGCTTTACCTTAGATGCTGTGTTTCGTCATTGCGAACTTTGAATGTTTTATTACGTCATTGCGAGTCCCGCAAGGGGCGAAGCAATCTATGATTATTGTTCGCGGAACTTGATGAATCCGGTTTCGGGGTCCATGCTATCGACGATGGCGATGGATTCCAGGCGTACGCCTGCAGCGCGGAGCTTTGCGCCACCGGGCTGCATGCCCTTTTCGATGGCGATGCCGACACCGACGAGTTCAGCGCCTGCTTGCTTCACGAGGTCGATGAGCGCCTTGCTGGCTTCACCGTCGGCGAGGAAGTCGTCCACGATGAGGATCTTGTCGGTCGGCTTGAGGTAGGGGCGTGAAACGAAAATATCGTTGAACTTTTTGTGCGTGAAGGAATATGCCTTGGCGACGTACTTGTCGTCGGTGCTGTTGACGGTCTGGCCCTTCTTGGCAAAAACTACAGGCACGTCGTTCAGGTAGGCGATGAATGCCGCGATGGCAATGCCGCTTGCCTCGATGGTGAGCACCTTATTGAACTGGACGTCGGCAAAACGGCGTTTGAACTCTTCGCCGATTTTTTGCATCAGGCGGATGTCAATCTGGTGGTTTAGGAAACTGTCAACTTTAAGGACGTTGCCGGGTTTGACTACGCCATCGGCAAGGATTTTTTGCTCAAGGAAGTTCATATATGAAATCTAGCAAAAGGCAAAATTTTTGCAAAGACCGCGTGTTCAGAAGGGTATGCCCAAATTTCCTTAGAAATGGTCAAATTCTCTATATATATGTAAAAGATAAGGATTTGCTTAAAATACGGAGATGCCCTCCCCATACGCGGATCATGCTCACATAAGTGCTAAAGCACTAAGTGATCAAAGAGCTCGGGGGCGGGCATGACAAGAGTGGTATTTTACTGTTATAGCGGTGCTTTTGCTAGGGTAATAGTAAAAAAGTATAAAAGTTTAGCCTTGACTAATTAGCCTGGGCTTATTAAATTTAGTCATGTCTAATTAAATTAGACGACGTTAACGTAAAAGGATCATCATATGGAACACAATCACGTGAAGCTCAGCCAGAGTCTCGAAGACTATCTTGAGATGGTGCACATGCTTCGTTTAGCGAACGGAATTGCCCGTGTCAAGGACATTGCGGCGGCACTATCCGTCAAGATGCCTTCTGTGGCTAAGGCAATTCTCGAACTCAAGAAACTCGGGCTTGTGACGCAGGAACCTTATAGCGGTGTGGAACTCACGGAAGAGGGCCGAAAGGCTGCCGCCGATGTGTTGAACCGCCACATTCTCCTCAAGGGGTTTTTGATTCGTCTGGGGGTTTCCGAAGCGATTGCGGACAAAGATGCTTGCAGTATGGAACACATTCTTTCGGCTGAAACGCTTGCAACTATTGAAGAATTCATGAAGAAGAATAACGCAAGTGCTGTCGTGAAGAAGGCTCCCAAAAGTGAAAAAAGGAAATAACAATGGGTTGTAATTGCGGTTGCGGCGGCAAGTCGCAAACTAAAAAGTGGGATTTGGAACCGAAATTTTCGGATCTCAAGAAGGGCGACAAGGTTGAAATTGTCGGCTACAATGAGGGCGATGCCCGCTATAAGTCCAAGCTTTTGTCGATGGGACTTGTTCGTGGTGTGACGCTTGAAGTCTTGCAGATTGCACCTCTCGGGGATCCGATTGAGGTGAGTGTTCTTTCTTACCGTTTGTCGCTTCGCAAGCAAGAAGCGAACGTTCTTAAATTGAAGAGGGTCTAATGGCTCCGAAGCTTTTTACTATTGCTATTGCCGGTAACCCGAACTGCGGTAAAACGGCTCTTTTTAATGCTCTTACGGGTGCTCGCCAGCATGTTGGTAACTGGCCGGGCGTGACTGTCGAAAAGAAGGAAGGCTATTTCGAACTCGGTGATCAGCACATCCGCGTGGTGGACTTGCCGGGTACTTACGCTCTCTTTGCCAATGCCGAAGACGAACGCGCCGCTGTGGACTACTTGCTCACTCGCGAAGCGGACCTCATCATCAATATTATTGATGCCTCGAACATCGAACGTAACTTGTTCTTGACCTCTCAGCTTGTCGATATGCAAATCCCGATGGTGATTGCTGCAAATATGATCGACATTGCTGAACAGCGTGGTTTGCACTTGGATTTGGATATCATTGCCGAACGCTTTGGTGTGCCGGTGATTCCTCTTTCTGCCGTGAGCGACAAGAGCATCACGAATTTCATTAGCCAAATGGCTCATGTTATCGCTGGCAAGAAGATGACTCCCAAGGCCATTGACTATGGTGAAAATGTCGAAAAGACCGTGAAGTACTTGGAACCACAGGTTGAACCGGTTGCTAAAATTCTGGGAACGGATGCCCGCTGGGTTTCGCTCATGTACTTGGGCAACGAAAAGAGCTATGCAGACAAGTTTGCAGAAGCGAAGGTCCAGATCAACAAGGCCGAAGTGACCAAGATGCTGAACGAAGAAAGCGAATTTGCGATGGCTGACGTGCGCTACAGCTTGGCTCACGATATTGCAAACAAAACGATCCTTTCGAACCGTTCCAAGAGAACCTGGTCTGATAAGCTCGACTCCGTGCTTTTGAACCGCTGGGCTTCGCTCCCGATTTTCCTCTTGGTCATGTACCTGGTCTTCTGGGTTGCAGTGACGATCGGTTCTGCTTTCATTGATTTCTTTGACGTGCTGTTTGGCGCTATCTTTGTGGATGGCCTTGGCTACTTGCTCACGGATGTGTTCCATGCGCCGGGCTTTGTGTCTGCAATCCTCGCCGATGGTATCGGTGCCGGTATCCAGACGGTCTCGACTTTCATTCCGGTCATCTTCTTCATGTTCCTCTGCCTTTCTTTCTTGGAAGACTCTGGTTACATGGCTCGTGCCGCTTTTGTCGCGGACCGCTTTATGCGATTCCTCGGACTCCCGGGCCGTGCATTTGTGCCGATGATGGTTGGCTTTGGTTGCGGGGTGCCGGGCATTATGGGTTCTCGTGTGCTCGAATCCAAGCGTGAACGTTTCCTTACGATTTTCCTTGTACCGTTCATGAGCTGCGGCGCTCGCCTTCCGGTGTATGCGTTGTTTGCGGCTGCATTCTTCGGAACGCAGGCAGGGACAGTCGTGTTTGCCCTCTACCTTGCGGGCGTTCTCTTTGCGATCGTGTACGGCTTGATTCTTCGCCGCTCCTTGTTCGTGGGTGAGGCTAGCAACTTTGTGATGGAGCTGCCGCCTTATCATTTGCCGAAGTTCAAGTCGCTCATGATCCACTCCTGGCTCCGTTTGCGTGACTACGTGATTCGTGCCGGTAAGGTGATTACGATTGCGGTTGCAATTCTCGGCTTCCTCAACAGCTTTGGCTTTGTGGACAAGCTCTACACTGAAATCAATGGCGAAAAGACCGAAATCGTGAAGAGCGAAGAAGGCTACGCCATGGTGCAGGACGAAAAGGAAGTTCCGCTCCCCGAAGGTGTCGTGATTGACGAATCTAAGGTCCAGGCGGAAAGTGAATTCACTGCTGGTAACGGCGATTCCGAAAACAGCTTGCTTTCTGTGATTGGTAAGGCGATTACCCCGATTTTTGAACCGTTCGGTGTTGAATCCAACAACTGGCCGGCTTCAGTGTCCCTCTTCACGGGTCTCCTTGCTAAGGAAGCTGTGATCGGTACGATGAACTCGTTGTACTCCATGGCTGGCCCTGGCGATGCTGCTGAAGTCGCATCTCGTCATCCTGAGCAGAGCGAAGAATCCAGTGAAGTCTCGACTGAAGCCCCGGCGCCTGCTGCAGAACCTGTCGCTGTTGCCGATAGTGCTGACGCTCGTCATCCTGAGCAGAGCGAAGGATCCAGTGAAGTCGCTGTTGCTGATTCCGCAGTCGCTGATAGCGCAGTTGTCGCAGACAGTGCTGTTGCTGAAGCTCCTGCCGAAGAAAAGCCCCTTATCGCAGGCGTGGACGAATGCCTTGCCGAAGAAGAGGATGAAGGCGGTGCTCCGGATATTCTCGGTGCATTCAAGGAAGCCCTTGGCACGGTTCCTGAGAACTTGAGTGAAGTCTTCGGCTCTCTCACGGACATTCTCGGAACATCTGGTGAACTCGAAGCGCAGAATGCCGCAGAACTCAAGAAGGTCACGCTTGATAAGATTCTTGATGCGAAGGCAATTACTTGCGAAGAATACGCTTCTATCGAAACCTTCAGCGAAGAAGAAGGTGCCGACAAGGCCCGCGAGGCTGTGTTTGCAAAGCTCGCTGCTGCAGGCCTTACGCTGAGCGAAGATGAAATCGGCGCTCTCGAAGAAGGCGACTTGAGCGAAACGGCTGACATCTATGCCAACCTCCGCTCTTACTTCCACAACCCAGACAAGAACGGAAACCCGGTCGATGGATTTAACTGGCAGGTGTTTGCATTCTTGATCTTTATCTTGCTCTATGTGCCGTGTCTTGCTGCGATGGGTGTCGTGGTTCGCGAAATCGGCCTTGGACTCGGTGTGCTGATGGCTGTGGTGCAGACAATCCTTGCTTGGGCTGTCGCGGTGCTCCTCTACCAGGTGCCGGTCGGTGGCAATGTGTTCTGGATTGTAAGCTCGATCATCGTGCTTGTGGCAACATTCGTGTTCCTTAAGCTCTTTGGTATGAGCGCAAATAAGAAAGGGCGTTTCGAAGACTAATTGTATTTGAGTCAAGAATCATTATTAAGGGCTGGTAGGCCCGAAACCTGCCAGCCCTTAATTAAACGCCTTGAATTAGACTAAACTAACAAAGATAGGAGAAACTAACATATGGGCGCTGAAAAAAATGATTCTGAATGGAATGAACTGAAAAATAATTGGCACGCTCTTTGCTTTAAGAAGAGTAAAAAGGGCGAAAAGCCAAGGATTTTGTAACACAAAATGTAAAATACTTGACGGAGTGTTACAAAAGCGAATAAAATATCCGTCATGGGAGTGATTTATGAAGACTCGTTTAACATCCAACCTCTTGTTTGGTCTTACTGCTGCATCTATCCTTGCCGTTCCGGCTATGGCTCAGGAAGCTGAAGCCGCATCTAAAGGCCCGGAAGTCAAGTTCTCTGGCGAAGTAGAATTTGATGCATACACAGGTGACGTAGTTAATGAAGACAAAAAGAGCCATAACTACGCTTCTACTTTTGATTTGAACGTTGATGTTAAATTTAATGAAAAGTGGTCTGCATCTGTGCAGCTTGAAGCTGATGGTGAAACGACGGATCCGACCGCTATTTACAATGGCGCATTTGTCCAGTACACGCATAGCGATAAGTTTGCCGTGAAGTTTGGCGACCTCACCTTCTCGGAAGGCGCGTTCCTGAACTTCTACGATTATGACGATCCGGCTGATAACGCCGCCGGTATGGCAGAACACGATATCCGCGGTTTCGAAATCGACTATGACGGCCTTGTGTTTGGCCTTGGCTTTGGCCGCGGTGGCAACGACAATCAGGTTTGCGTTGAAGAAGATGGTGAAGAAAAATGTGTAGGCGTTGCATACGACTTGCACCTCGCTTACGAACTTGGCCTTGGCGAACAGGTGCTGCGTCCGTTTGTAGATTACAAGTCTTATCAGGAAGCTGAACACAACGAATTGCATGCGGGCCTTGATGCAAACTTGAAAGCAGATGTATTCACTTTCCACTTTGTGTATGGCTTGCATATGGATAATCTTGGTGAAGATACTCCGAAAGCAACGCATGCATTCCTGGCTGAACCTGCTGTAGAACTTGGCAAGGTGAATATTAAGGGATCTGTGTTCTATGCTATTATCGATAAGGACGATCCGACTGATCACGGCGAAGAAATTCCTGAATATTTCTTTGCCTATGGTGAACCGAGTGTGAAGATAAACGATGCTATCGCCCTTGGACTTCCGTTGGAATATCATACAAATACGACGGATAAGGACGAAGATGTTTCTGTGTTCAACATAGGCCTTCGCGCATACTTCACTCCTATTGAAGGTCTTGACGTGACTGGCTTTGCCAAGGTGAATATCCCTGTTGGTGATGATGCTGATGACGCTGGTCTCAAGTTTGGTCTCGAAACAGTATTCGCATTCTAAGATTTTGCCATAGGATGAAAATCCCCCGCCTCGATGAATGTCGTGGCGGGACTTTTTGTATAGATAAATTTTATTAGATTAATCTAACATTTAGGATTGTTTTGAGTCTATTTGGAGTTGAGATAGGGAAAGAAAAATTCTAAAATACATCTCAGAGACTATTGCCATAGAAGCTCGGCTAGCATATAGATTTCGTTACCTCATATATGCTAGATAGGTTATCCCGCCGTGGCGAAGGCTAACGGCGGGATTTTTGACTTTATACTAAATGCTTAGGTTGTTCATGGATAGAAACCTTGATTCTTGCTTGGTTCGACAATGCGCCCCGACACTTGCGGGCCATAAGTTGGGCAATCTCTTTTGTGTCGATGTTGCTGATGGTGTTTTGTTTTGCAATATCCTTGCGCGTTGGAATCAGGCCTTGAACCCTAAGGGCGTTGCTGCTCGCGTAATTGCTGAACGCTGTGGGCGCTATTTCATTTATGTCTACCGGAATAGCGCTTTACAAAATTTGGGATGCTCTTGCGAAGTTCGTAATTTTTTGAAAGGTTTTGGCTACAACTGCTTTGACGCGGAATCGCTTTTGAACTTTTTTCAGGTTCGCATGACGCGCTCGGTGTGCTTTCCGCATGAAGTGGGCGTGTTTTTAGGCTACCCACTTGACGACGTGAAAGATTTTATTACGTATGGCGGAAAAAATTACAAGCTGATTGGCTGCTGGAAGGTCTATAACGACGTGCCGAATTCCATGCACATTTTTGAAGTATACAAAAAATGTCAAAAGATTTTACGAGAACGATTTGAATTGGGTGAGACTTTAGAGCAGTTGACTGTTGCAAGTTGATAGTAGAGAAAACTAACCGATAACAAAAGGAACATAAAATGAATAAAATTGCTGTTATTTTCTGGACAGGTACGGGTAACACCGAAGTTATGGCGAATGAAGTGGTTGCTGGCGCAAAGGAAGCTGGCGCCGATGTGACGCTTTTCAATACGTCTGCTTTTTCTGCCGATAAGGCCCAGGAATTTGACAAGTTTGCTTTGGGCTGCCCGGCAATGGGTGCCGAAGAACTTGAAGATAGCGAATTCCAGCCGCTTTATGATCAGCTGAAGGCTCAGATTTCGGGCAAGAAGGTCGTGCTTTTCGGTTCGTACGGCTGGGGTGGCGGCGAATGGATGAATCCGTGGAAAGAAGATGCTGCAAATGCGGGCCTCGTGCTTGCTGATGAGCCGCTCGCGATTGAAGGCGCTCCGGATGATGCTGGCAAGGAAAAGTGCCGTGAACTCGGCAAAGTTCTTGCTCTGTCGTAATTGTTGAGTTTCGATGATCCATGAAATGTTAGACTCTCTAACAAAATTAGAGAGTCTAACATTGTTAGAAAATCACTAACAATGTTAGCGTCAATCTCGTGAAACTCAACTGCGGTGCGGGGTTGCGAGAGTTATGTATTTAATTTATTTGTAATTTGCAATTGGAGGGGAGAGTATCTAATTTTTTAAGGCGGGCAAGTTGCTCCGCTGATTTTTCTTTAATAAGGAGAAACATATGTCTATATTCAAAAACGAAAAATTCTGGCTTGTCATTGCTGGTGCTGTGGGTTCCGCAGTTGCAAAGAAAGTGCTCAAGGCCAAGAAAACTCGCGAACTTGCTGTTCAGGGACTTGCTCATGGCATGAAGTTCACGGCTGACGCCAAGGCTGCTTTCCAGGACATGAAGGACGAAGCTAGCGACATTTGCAACGACGCTAAGGCAGAAGCAGGGATTAAGTAGGCTTTGAGCGATGGGGTCGGAGCTAAAGCTCCTCTCAGTACGCTTCGCTTTGAGGTCGCTACGCTTGGGCTATTCCATTATATTAAGCCCATGGCCCAAAGTGTGCCGAAGACGAACGAGTCCATACCCCATAGCCTACAGTTTATTTTTGCAGGTTTTTAATCGCTATGAAATTCAAAATCGTTTACGATAAGCCGGGTCGCCTTCGCTTGCGTGCTGGGGCGTACGCTTTTGAACGTGATTATGAAGCGCGCATTCACAAGGCTTGCTTGAATGAGCCTTGCGTTAAAAGTGTTGTGGTGCGTAGCGTCAATGGCGGCCTTCTTTTTGAATATTCCGCCAAGGCGGGCGATTTCGAGACGAGCCGTAAGCAGATTCTTGATTTTGTAAGTGCGCTCAACCCCAAAGAATTGCCTGAATGCGACGGTGAAACGGAATACCAGTTGCAAGCATTGGACGATGGCTTTAAAAACAACCTAGCGATGATGATTGCAAGGCGCTATTTGTCGCGTTGGTTTTTGCCGCTTCCGATTCGCACGGCGATTACGGTTGCTCGTGGGTTGCGTTATGTGGCTCGCGGAATTTCGACGCTCATGAGCGGAAGCCTCACCGTCGATGTTTTGGACGGTGCTGCAATTGGCGCTTCGCTGTTGCAACGCAATTACGAATCTGCCGGGACGGTCATGTTTCTTTTGGGCGTTTCGGGCTTGCTCGAAGATTACACCAAGGCGCGTACGCGTACGGCTTTGACGGGAAGCCTCGCTGTAAAAGTCGATAAAGTCTGGGTCGTGAAAGACGGTGTGGATGCATTGGTGGATATGAAGGATGTCCAAGTCAATGACCTTGTTCGCATTCGTTCCGGTAGCATGATTCCTGTGGATGGCCGCGTCATGGAAGGCGAAGCCTTTGTGAACGAATCGACGATGACGGGTGAATCCAAGGCGGTGATGAAGACTGCTGGCAGAATCGTTTTTGCCGGGACTGTTCTTGAAGAAGGTGCCATTCTCGTGAAGGTGCATGCGGTCAACAGCAATACGAAAATCCAGAAAATCGTGGAACTGATCGACCGTAGCGAAGACTTGAAGGCAAGCGTGCAGAGCCGTGCGGAACATTTGGCGGATAGCATTGTGCCGTTCAGCTTCCTTGGCTTTGGGCTTACGCTCTTGTTGACGCAGAATATCTCGCGCGCGGTTTCCATCTTGATGGTGGATTACTCTTGCGCGATAAAGCTTTCGACTCCGATTTCCGTGATTTCTGCACTGCGTGAAGCGGCGGATATGGATATGACGGTGAAGGGCGGCAAGTACTTGGAAGAGCTTGCGCTTGCTGATACGATTGTGTTCGACAAGACGGGAACGCTCACGAAGGCAGAACCGCGACTCGAAAAGATTATTCCGTTCGGCGAGTATTCCGAAAAGCGGATCTTGAAAATCGCGGCATGCATCGAAGAACATTTCCCGCATAGCATGGCTCGTGCGATTGTGAAGGCCGCGCTGGAACGCAATATCAACCACGTCGAAGAACATGCCGATGTGCAGTACATCGTGGCGCACGGTATCGCGACTTCGCTCAAGGGCAAGCGTGTGGTCATTGGAAGCAAGCACTTTGTCATTGAAGATGAAAAGGTCAATGTTTCTGAAGCGAACCAGGCGATTATTGACGAACAGGCGGGTGCTGCGTCCGTGATTTACCTCGGCATTGGCGGAGAGTTGGCGGGTGCCATTTGCATTGGCGACCCTCCGCGTGAAGAAGCTGCGGATGCCATTCGCGGACTGCGTGAAAGTGGAATCAAGAATGTGGTGATGCTGACGGGCGATAGCTTGAATGCTGCAGAACGCGTTGCGGAACATTTGGGAATCGATACATTCTACGCGCAGGTCTTGCCAGAAGACAAGCACCATTATATGGAACGCATGAAGGCTGAAGGCAAGCGCGTGATTATGGTGGGTGACGGCATCAACGATGCTCCTGCTCTTGCTACAGCGAATGTCTCTGTCGCCATGAGCGATGCTTCGGACATTGCCCGCGAAACGGCTGACGTGACGCTCCGCCGCGAGAATCTCGAAGACCTCGTGGAACTGCGCCTCTTGAGTCAGAAACTTATGGAACGCATCATGAAGAACTACCGCTTTATCATCACATTCAATACAAGTTTGCTTGTAGGCGGATTCTTCGGCCTGCTTTCTCCGACAACGTCTGCTTTTTTGCACAACGTATCGACCATGGGCATTTGCGCAAAAAGCATGACGAAACTGAAGGTGGAGTAAACGTCATCCTGACGCCGAAGGCGGAAGACAACCTCAAAAGGCGAGTGTTGCAGCCTTGCTTGCATGGATATAACCGAGCCTAAGAGGTTGGGGCTTGCCCCATCCAGTTATTTCTTGTTTTAAGTATTCCCTTTGCTTTAGGGAATACTTTTTTGATTTTACTCGGTTATAATTATTGAGGAATGTTGATTCTTGCGTTGTTTGTCGCTTTGTATGTACAAAGATGATGTAAAGAATCTATATTACTATTTTTTTTTAGTCAAGAAAATGCTTGTTCAGTACGTTGCGTGAAAGGTTAAATAGATGCTTAGTGCAAATGAAAAAGACAAAGAAGGTTGGATTGCGGATGATAATGCTGCTTTTTTATCATTAAAAACGGCTTTGCATGCCTATTTTGAAACCTATAGAGTTTCGTTTGAAGAATCTCAAAATCCAATTAAAATTTCCAAATTGGCCAAACCAGGAAAGTTTGATAGTAATCTATACAAGTCACTCTATTTTACAACAATAACTCAATTTCAAAATTTTTTCGAATTGATTTTGAAAGATGCTCTTAGAAAAATAGATGAATTATTTGCTGTGAAATGGAATGAAAAGTTTACAGCATCTTTGTACAGGAAAATAAAAAGTAAAGAACTTTGTTCTGATGTCTTTTGTCAATCAATTGAGTTTTCTGAGGCGTTGAAAAGATTAAAAATTATTCAAAAAGAAAATCCGAAGGATGATGTTATCAAAAAAATAGAGTTTCTTTTGGTTAAAGAAAATGATGAAACTCTGGATTTTTTGAATGATTTAAGAAATCGTATATGGCATAGGGGGTTGTATTATCTTTTTTATCCAAAATTAGATTGTTTTATTTGCGGGAAAATTCTTCCCCTTGTTAAACAGGTAACGGACTTAGATTGGTATTCGGAAAATAAAGAGTGGATTTATAAGAATCTTGCATGTGATATTGATCCGATTAATTCTTTAATTAGTGAAATTAGTAAACGTCCTATAAATTACGAAAAAATAGCTCTGTTGAAGGAAATGGGGCGTGCTGCTTATCATAATCCAATAATTCAATTAGATGATAATTGTTCTCCTTTAGAAAGGGGGCTCAAAGTAAATTGTAATCGTGAAAAAATGAAGTATGTGAATGTGAAAGTAGCGGCTGTTCGTAATGAGCTTTTATCAGGAGTTTATATTTGTCCTGTTTGTGGACAGGAAACTTTATTGAAATATGAATTAGATGATACATCTTACGATGGACGTGCGTACTATCCTCATTTTATTCCTGAAAAACTTAAATGTGAAACATGTTCTTTTGAAATTAGATCAAATATAGAGGACTTAAGCCTTTGTAATATTAACTGCAAAAATTTTTGGAGTGACCATACATAGTTAAGAGTATTTGGTCAAATCGATGGTACGATGAATACGTGCCAAGAGCCTTCTTCTTTCCCTTTTTCGATGTAATGTTTGTTGAGGAGGTGCTGAACGAGTTTATTGACTGCTGAAATTTGAATACCCAATTTACGCTGTATATCTGCTAGTGACAATACGGGCTCGCTTTGCATCAATTCCAAAATTTTGCTGTAGTTCGGCGAACGGAACTCAATGCATTCTCCGTCATACCACCAGATGCTTTCTCCGTGTTTGATGAGAAAACGGACATCTGCGTCGATTTCTTGTGCAACCATGTTGCGGAAATATTTGAGGAACGGAGCGATGGCTTTGATGGATGCGTTTGCGCCAGAACTAGGTGCTGCCCCCACCGCTAAATCAGCGGCGTGCAGTGCTTCTAGGTATTCTTCTTTTTTTCGGCTACGGACCACGACCATGGGGATGTCGTGTTTTGCCAAAATGTAATTGACGAGTAGTCGAGCAATTCGACCGTTGCCATCTTCGAACGGATGAATTCTGATGTAGCGATAGTGAAATAGCGCCGCTAATTCTACAGGCGACAACTTGCCTTCTTTTTCGGCGTTATTGTACCAATCGACTAGATCTGTCATCATCGCGGGTGTTTCTTCTGGGGAGGCGTAGTCGAACCGGTCTCCATATCGTGTGATGACGCTGTTTGGGCGAGTTTTGTATTGCCCTGCATGAACGACATACCCGACTTGCATTCCTCCAGGAAGTTCGCGATGGACGGCATAGTCTTCGCGCAACAGAGTGTGATGTAAGCCTCTTATGAAATTTTGCGTGAGAGGGGTTTCCTTGACGCGAGACTCCGCTACCATCATCTTGAGCGAAACTTCGCTAGCGACCATCTCCTGCACGCTTCGCACATTCGCTTCGCCGATGACCTTCCCAAAAAGCAGAAGAATTTCCGTCTGTCCGTAAGTGAGCGTGTTGCCTTCAATGTGGTTGCTGTTGTAGTTGAAATCAACCGAAAAACGGCGGGCAAGACGGGTCTTGTCCTCTTCCGAAATCGGCTGGAGTGCTTTCCATGCGTTAAGGGCTTTTTCTAGGGTCAGGTATCGCATAATTTTAAATATAATTAAAATATTTGCGAAAAGGTAGCTGAATGACTACCTTTTTAGCAAAATTTATGAAATGTAAAGCTGAAAAAAGTGGTATTTTACCACTTTTGCAAAAAAAATGTTCTTAGCACGAGATGGCGATCCCCGAACTAGTCGGGGATGACATCGTTAGCTGACTTGCTTATTTGCGTTTCTCTCTCCCATACGGCTTGGTGACGTACACGAGGGCGGTGGTGAGCGTGTAGTCGGCGACGAGGGCGGCGGCAAGGCCGATGATGGAAAGTAATCCGACGTTGTGCAGTGCGCCCATGGGGCTGAAGATGAACACGAAGAACATCGCGCAGAGAATGAATGTCGTCATGCCCATCGTCTTTCCGATTTCGCGGTAAGAAAGCAACAGCGCTTTTTTGTAGCTGCCCGTGCGTTCGTAACCGTATTTGATGTGGTTATTCATGTGGATGGTATCGTCAACGGCGATGCCCAAAATCATCGGCATTACAATCATTGTTATCATGTCAAGCGGCATCCCCGAATAGCCCATGACGCCACCGATCAAAAGCACGGGGGCCACGTTTGGAATCATGCCGATGAGGCCCGCCTTGATGCTCCCGAATGCGAGAATCATCATGATAGCGATGATGACAAATGAACCTCCGAACGAACGTAACAGTCCATTGACGAGCTTGCCGTTCATTTCGGCATAGTTTACGACTTCACCGACGATTGAAGTTTTGGCGTCCGGGAAGATTTGGGCGGCGTACGATTTGGCGGAATCGAGATCCTCGACGATTTTCTTGGCGTCGTACCCGGAGAGTTCTATGTGGATAAATGTTGTTTTATAGTCTTCGTCCATGCGTTCAAAGAGCGCGTCGGCATCTGAAATTTCGTAGAGGAACAGCAGCTGCGTGAGCATGTCCTGCGCATCGGGAATTTTGTAGTATTCCGTGCTGTCAGCGTTAAGTGTGCGGTTCATTTCTTTTACGAGTCGCGTGACGGATTGAACGCGGGGCTTGTCGCCTGAAATTTTTGTGAGCTGGAGCGTACCGAGCTTTTGTTCTAGCGTTTCGATGCGCTTCATGTTGACGGGATTTTTCAGCGCGTCGCTTTCGTTGAATTCAACCATCACGTTGAAATCGTAAAGGCTTCCGAGCTTGCCGCTGAGCATGTCCATAAGCCTTGTGACGAACGGAATTTTTTCGCCCATCGTTTTTGTGTAGTCCATGTTTACATCGATGTTCATCACGCCTGGAATTTGCGCTAGCATTATGGCGGCAGAAATGGTGGCGATGATGCCGCTATGCCTGCAAACTTTGCGTCCGAAAAATTCAAAGAGAATGTCTGCCTTGGTTGCGCCAGCGGCTTTTACTTCTGTCGGGTCGGGCTTTGCGTTTTTGCCGAAGCTCATAAGAATCGGAATTAAGATGATGACGTACAGGTAAACCATGAAGACGATGCCTGCCGAAATGCCGCCAATCCAGCGAATCGGGCGGATGCCTGCGAACAGGAACGAAATCAGCGAGGCAACGGTGGTGATGACAGTAAAGAGGATCGGCCAGCCAGTTTCTTCGACGGCGTTTATCACAGATTCGCGGCGGTTGCCCGTGCGCCTAAAGTGCATGCGGAACGAATTGATGTAATGGATGGAATAGCCGACCGAAAGTGCCATGCCTAAAAGTATAGGAAGCGCGACCATGCTTTCGTCGCCGACGATACCGAGCCAAGCGTTTACGCCGAGTACGGATGCGATGCCTCCGACGGTTGCAATGGCAGGGACGATGACTCCGCGCAAAGAGCGTACGAATAAAATAAGGCATGCAAGCATGACGGCGAAGCCGAAGATAATGCGCATAGCGCATTCACGCGAGATGACTTCGTTTTCTTCCATTTCGGTGTAGCTCATGCCGGTCGGCAAGAACTGGAATTTATCGCTTTGGAATTCTTCGGAGAGGATGACGTTGCGAGCGAATGGAGCAATGCTGTCTTTACCGAAATCAACGCCGCCTTCGTACGATTTTAACGAGAGAATAACCCATGTTTCTTTGGCGTCGTCAGAGACGATGTTGTTTACCAGCGATTCACGGCTCATGATGAGCGATTTCTTGGCGGCGAGTTGTGCTGAATCTGTCGGGATGCCGCTTTCGAACGGGTCAATGACTTCAAAGCCCTCATCGTTCGCGATAGGGATGGATAAGTTGTGCGTGAGCGAAACGACGCGGTCGGCGTAAGGGACTTCGTTTTCGAGGCGCTTGGAAAGTCGGTCAATGGCGCTTAAAACTTCGGGTGCAAAAACATCGTTAGCACGGACCATCACCATATAGCCGTCATCGCTGCCGAAAACGTCATTGAAGTGCGCTTGGTCGATTTTGACTTTGTCCCAGTCGTCGAACCATTCTTCTTCGCTGGCTGTCATTTGCAGTTGTGGAAGTCCGAGGCATGCGGCGAGAGTCACGAGAATTGTTACAAGTAAAATCAGCCAACGGAATTTGATTTGAAAACGCCCCAGACGGGCGAAAACTTTATTAACGCGAGAAACTTGCATGTTTCCTCCCCAAAATTTTGCGCGAAAATAATATAACGAGTTGAGTTTTTCTACTCCATTCGGACGCGGAAAAAACTGCAATGCTTATATATCTGTGCTAAAAGTTAAGCAAGGCTAAATTACGTCTAAATGGAGTAGATTTTTATAAAGAAATTTCTCTATTTTCGCTCAAAAAAGCATCCGCAATCGGAACAGTGTAAGGAGATGCCCTCCCCATACGCGGATCATGATCACATAAGTGCTGAAGCACTAAGTGATCAAAGGGCTCTGAGGCGGGTATGACAATTTCGAAAGCGTAACAGGATCTTGAAAATGAGAACTACTGGTAAAAAATCTTCGAATACGCTGGTGCGTGACCTCGTGAACGTGGGCATTTTTGGTGCACTTTACCTTGTTCTTTCTGGACTTGGAGCGAGTATCGGTTTTATTCCTGCGTTTATTGTGGTTTCCACATGCGTAGTGAGCTTGGTGACGAGCGTCCCGCTATTCCTTTTCTTTTCGAAAGTCGAAAGACCTTTACTTTGCTGTGTGCTACTTTGTACGCTTTTCGGAATTGTCATGATAATCTCTGGTCACGGAATTTCTTTTGGTTTGCTTTGCGTGGTGTATGGCGTTTTGGCGGGCCTTTGCTTAAAGCTGTTCCATAAAAATTTTGTCGGTTGCCTGCTTGCTAATGTGATGATAAGTTTTGTACCTTCTTCGATGATGATTCCGCTTTGGTCTTCGACCGAAGAATATTTGGCATATTGCAGTTCTATTTGTGATAAGGCTTATATTGCTCATTTGGCGGAGCTTTCTAGCAGCTATTGGCCTTTGATTGGTCTTTTTGGATTTGGTGCCGCAGGTGGTGTGGTGGGTGGCTTTATTGCTCGTCGCATGATGAAAAAGCATTTTGAACGCATCGGACTTGCAAAATAGCGTCATTGCGAGGAACGAAGTGACGAAGCAATCTAGGAATCTTGCGTTTGCATTAGACCCGCGCACAAAACTGTTTTTAGCTGTGGTGGCAAATGGGATGATTTTTTCCGCTCCGCTAGTTTATAGTTTATTAATGGTTGTTGTTGCATCTATTTTACTTTTGCTTGAGGGAAAGTGGAAATTTGTTTGCACTTTCTTTTTTGTTTATTTGACTGCTGGCTTTTTCTTTGATTTTGTGAAAAATTTGGATATTGGTACCTCGGGTACGATAATTCTTGCGTCGTTGTTTTTGATGTACCGTATTATGCCGGCCTGCGCTGTGCTTTATTATGTGATAACAACTACCAAGGTCAATGAATTTTTGGCATGCATGTCGCGAATGCATGTTTCGAACAAGGTGACGATACCCTTGATTGTGATGATTCGATTTTTCCCGACGGTGTATGATGAATCCCGTGCGATTGGCAATGCCATGAGAATGCGCGGAATTCGCTTGTTCAGTTTGCGGACGCTGAAAAATCCGGTGGCGTTTCTTGAATATCGACTAGTTCCACTTTTGGTTTCTATTACGAAAATTGGTGATGAACTTTCGATTGCCGCAGTAACGCGTGGACTCTCGACAGAAACAAAACGCACCTGCGTTGCAAAAATTGGGTTCCGCTGGGCGGATGCTGTTGTAATTGCATATTGCATTGCTGTTGTTTTGTTTTATGTCATTCCCGGTTTAACCGGGAATCTCCCTTCCGTATAGCATTGAAAAGAAGATGCCCGCTTACTTCGACATTGCTCAGCACAGGCTCTAGCGGGCATGACAAGGTGGAAAAATGAACATCTCCCTAAAAAATATTTCCTTTTCTTACTCTGATTCCCTTGACGATGCGATTCTCAAAAACTTGAATCTGGAAATTCGTTCGGGCGAGTGTGTTGTGCTGGCGGGGGAGTCGGGCTGCGGGAAGACGACGATTTCAAAACTCATTAACGGTTTGATTCCGCATTACCATTCGGGAACGATGGATGGCGATGTATTGCTCGGTGGCAAGAATACCTCCGATATGACGCTTGCTGAAATTTCAAGAGTCGTGGGTTCTGTTTTCCAAAATCCGCGTTCGCAGTTTTTCAACATTGATACGGATTGCGAACTTGCTTTTGGCTGCGAAAATTTGGGAATCGATCCCGAAGAAATCAAGCAGCGTGTGGAGAATGTTGTTCAGGAATTTCATTTAGAGCATTTGCTTGGCCGTAGCATTTTTAACCTTTCGGGCGGTGAAAAACAGAAAATCGCGTGTGCGTCTGTTTCGGCAACGGGCCCTGAAATTTTTGTGCTGGATGAACCTTCTGCAAATCTGGATCTCAAGACGATTGTGGATTTGAAGGAAATTGTTTCGCGATGGAAAAAGGCGGGGAAGACGGTCGTTATTGTGGAACATCGCCTTTATTATTTGCGTGATGTCGCCGATAGAATTTGCTATGTGAAGGACGGACAAATTGCGTACGAATGGACTCCGGCAGAACTTGAAGCAAAAGGCGCTGCATACGCATCGAGCCTTGGACTCCGATGCATGAATCTAGGGATGTTGAGTGAAAATGGAGATGCCCGTTTTCACGGGCATGACAAGCTTGTGATGGATGTTCAAAATTGTCATTCCCGGCTCGACCGGGAATCTCCTTCTTCGACCGAATCTATAACATTCGCCAATCTCACTTTCTCTTACCATCGCAAGCATCCAATTCTCGATATTGACCGTCTTGAACTCCCGTGTGGGCAAATTACGGCGCTGATTGGTCATAACGGTGCTGGCAAATCGACGCTTGCGCAAGTATTGTGCGGATTGCAGGGCTCCTGGCGTCAAAAACGTGCGGCTCGCAAGCGTGGCACATACTTGATTATGCAAGATGTGAACCACCAGCTTTTTACCGAAAGTGTTCTGGACGAGGTTTTGCTGGGCATGAAACCGCAAAATGAAAAACTTGCTCTTGAAATTCTTGATGGACTCAATCTTCAGCAATATGCGGACAATCATCCGATGGCACTTTCGGGCGGGCAAAAACAGCGTGTCGCTGTAGCGAGCGGAATTTCGAGCGGGTGCGATGTCGTTGTGTTTGATGAACCCACAAGCGGTCTTGACTATCGGCAAATGCTTGCTGTTTCTGCAACGCTTAAAAATCTTGCCACCAGCGGAAAAACGCTACTCGTGATTACGCATGACCCTGAATTTATTTTAAACAGTTGCCAATCCGTGATTCGTTTGGAACACGGAAAAATCGTGGAACAGTATCCGCTGTTAGGGAACGAAAAGCAGTTTATCAAGACGATGACGGAGTTGTAATCGTATCAGATGCCGAAAATTATGTATAATTCCTAAAAAAGGAATTGTGCATGAAACAAGTTTTTGACATTGCCGAATTGAAATGGACTCGCGAGCCTGCAACTTACAAAGTTGGCAAGGATGAAATTTGCGTCATGACCGAGCCTCACACGGATCTTTGGCAAAGGACATATTACCATTTTCGCAATGACAATGCGTCGGTTCTTCAGATTGAAACGGATGAAAAATTTTTCTCATTTGTCGTGAAGACGGATTTTTCCGAAAGCCATCATCGCTTTGATCAATGCGGAATCGCTATGTATCTTGATTCTGAAAATTGGTTGAAAGCATCTGTTGAATACGAAAATGAAAAATTCCAGCATCTTGGTTCGGTTGTTACCAATCACGGCTATTCCGATTGGGCTACGACCGCCATTAGTGCTGAAGTTAAAACAATGTGGTTCCGCTTTAGCCGTCGAGAAAGTGACTATTGCATAGAATGTTCGCAAGATGGAAAAAACTTCACGCAAATGCGCATTTGCCATATGTGGGAAGGTGCTGGTAAAATCCGCTTTGGTATTTACGCTTGCAGCCCTGAGGATTCCTCGTTCATGGCAAAATTTTCAGACTTTGCATTGACAGAATGTCTGTGGAAGGCTCACGACGGGCAACAACCGGATTGTCCTTAATTTTAGAAACAGCTTATTCTTTTTTCTCGCGGAAGGCTTTGGGCGTCATTCCTGTCATACGTTTGAAAAATTTCCCGAAGAAGCCAACGTCACTAAAGTTCAGTTCGTTGGAAATTTCTTGAATGTCCTTTTGCGATGATTGCAAAAGAACTTTCGCGTCTAGGGCTATATATTCGTCAATCCATTGCTTTGCGCCTTTGCCGCTCATTTCTTCAACGACTGTAGAAAGATATTTTGGGGTGACGAAAAGTTCGTCGGCGTAATGTTTGACGCTGTGATGCTCGCGGTGTTCTTCTTCGACTTTTTGCAAGAAAGCGTTGAATAAAGCTTTCTTGCGGTTGGATCCTTGCGGTTCGTAGTTCTTTTGCTTTACAAAG
Source organism: Fibrobacter sp. UWB4 (assembly GCF_002210345.1). Lineage (NCBI taxonomy): Bacteria > Pseudomonadati > Fibrobacterota > Fibrobacteria > Fibrobacterales > Fibrobacteraceae > Fibrobacter > Fibrobacter sp. UWB4. The sequence goes on from NZ_MWQI01000004.1 coordinate 41,567, forward strand.
TCCATGCATTCAAAGACGATGGAAATGACTAGGCTTTTGATAATTTGGTAGTGGTATGGATTATTTTTTGTAACTTTGATTTTTTCTTGCAGATGCCTGAAAGATTTTTTTATTTGATCGAAATCTTCTCCGTCCCTTTGCTGGATGGGCGCTTGCTTTGCGGCCTGAAAAAGTTGCAAACTGTCTTTGACTTGTGACATTAAATCGTTCATCGTGTCTATAGAACATGCGATACATAACGGTTTTATATCATCGCTTGTTTGAATGACATGAATGATTTGCCCGGGGAATGTAACAAAAATACAGCCTTTTTCAAGCTCGTATGTTGTTGTATTCACTTCGATTGTGCTGTGGCCTTTTTCAATCAAAAATAATGCGATACCTTGTAGGTGAAAATAGCCGGATGTATCAAACCCTTCAATGTTTTCAAAAAAGACAATTTTCCCTGGAACAGTGTTGGACTGCTTTAAAAAATCTAATAGGGAAAGGTCTGCTTTTTTTATGTTGTTTACATTTGTGGGTTTTCTTTTCATAAAAACTAAAAACGATGATTTGAAATTTCTCCTTGTAAAAATTACCTCAAATTTGACCAAACAGGCGCGTTAAAGTAAAATAAATGGTAAAAATTTCTGTTTTTGGCGAAATTTTAACCTAAAAATTGGCGAGCCTAAATCATATTTTTAAAGTATGAATACAAAATTGTACATACTTCCCTTTTTGATTTTGTCTCTTGTTGCTTGCGAAAGTGACTTCAATTTTCGCAACGATAAGAAAATCGCTCAGAAAAAAACGCCGATAGTTAAAGTCGAGACTATTGTCGCTAAAAATTCGAATGTCGGCAGCTCGTTGCGTTACGCGGGTTCTATAGCCGAAGTCGCGACAACGATGGTGAGCTTTTCTTCGCCGGGGACGGTGAAGTCTGTGCGTGTGACCGAAGGCAAAAAGGTGAACAAGGGTGCGCTTGTGGCGACCTTGGATGATACATCTGCAAAGAGTGCCTTGGAGATTGCCTCTGCTTTGAAAAATCAGGCGGAAGATGCGCGCGCCCGTATGGAAAAGTTGCACGAGAACAAGACCATCTCTGAAATCCAGTGGATGGATGTCGAAAGTAAGTATAGGCAGGCGATTGCGGCTGAAAAGCTTGCGCAAAAGGCGCTGGATGATTGCAAACTTTACGCCCCTGCAACGGGAATTGTGGCGGGCAAATCGCTTGAAGTCGGGCAGAATGTGGTGCCGAGCGCTCCTGCGTTTCGCATCGTGAATATCGCGACGGTTAAGGCGGTCGTTGCCGTTCCTGAAAAAGATGTGGCTTCGCTTAATGTGGGCGATAAGGTTGAAGTTCGCGTCGGTGCGCTTGGCGATAAAGCTTTTGAAGGGAAGATTACAAATAAGGGGATTTCTGCAAACCCGCTTTCGCGTTCTTACCAAATCGAAGCTGAGCTGAAAAATAAGAGCGGCGAACTTTTGCCGGGAATGCTTTTGGAAATGACCATTGATAGCAAAAATTCTGTGACGGGTGTTGAACTCCCTGCATCCGCTGTACTTTTGGATGAATACAATCGCTCTTTTGTTTGGGTTGTCCGTGGTGGAAAAACGACAAGAAAAAATGTTGAAACCTCTCTAGGAAATGGTTCGCAGCTTTTGGTGCAAGGAATTGACGATGGTGATTCCGTTGTGGTAAAGGGTATGTCTAAGGTGGGCGAGGGTGACCGCGTCCAGACGGCTAATCAGACTGTTGTTCAATAGGGGGATTCTATGAAAAAGAAACGTTCCTTTGTTGAAATAGCCATGCGCTATCGCGGCATTGTGTTTATGCTTTGCTGCTTTTTGGTGCTGTTTGGCATTTATGGCCTTTCCGCCAACCGAAAAAATGAGTTCCCTGAATTTACGGTGCGTCAGGGCGTTGTGATTGCAGTTTATCCAGGTGCCACTGTAAAAGAAGTTGAAGACCGTGTTACGAAACCGCTTGAAGACTACATCTTTACTTACGGCGATGTCAAAAAGAGTAAAACGACTTCTATGACTCGCGATGGCATGGTGATTGTTCAGGTGGCGCTCGAAGATTACGTGTATGACAAAGATGGGTTTTGGAGTCGCTTTAAGCATGGTGTTTCGCAGTTCAAGTCGAGTTTGCCTGCTGGAGTCCTTGCGATTATTGTGATGGATGATTTTGGCGATGCTTCGTCGATGCTCTTGGCGATAGAAAGCAAGAATAAAACTTATCGTGAATTGGGTGAATATCTGGATGGGCTTGCGGATAACTTAAGACCGCTTGAAAGTGTCGGCCGCATTACGCGTTTTGGCGAACAGAAAGACCAGATTTCTATTTATCTGGACAACGATAAACTTTCCCAGTACGGGTTGGGTTACAAGTCGGTGGCGGCGTTCCTTTCGGGGCAAGGCCTTGTGAATATTGCGGGAACTTTGAGGGACGGCGAATACAATCATCCGATTTATGTGGAAAGTGGCGTGAATTCCTTAGAAAGTGTCCGCGAAACGATTGTCTTTAGTGCGCCTGATGGAAGTGTGGTTCGCTTGAAAGATGTAGCCCGTGTAGAACGCGAATATCCTGATCGTACGGCCTACATCGAGGTGAACGGCAACAAGTGCGTGATGCTTAGCGTCGAAATGAAAAAAGGCCATGACATTGTGAAAATGGGCAAGGAAATCAAGCATGTGCTTTCGGAATTTGAAAGCAGCTTGCCTGAAGAAGTCAAGATGTTCCGCATTACGGACCAGACGGAAGTTGTTGGCAAAAGCATCGAAGACTTTTTGAGAGAAATCTTGGTTGCCGTATTGGCGGTTATTATTGTGGTCGTTCTGCTGCAGCCCTTCAAGGTGGCGCTGATTGCTGCCTCGACTATTCCCATATCCATCTTCATTTCGCTGGGACTTTTCTTTGGCCTCGGCTACGAAATCAATGGTGTGACGCTTGCAGCCTTGATGGTGTCGCTGGGGATGATTGTGGATAATTCCATCGTGATATTGGATGATTATCAGGAACGAATTTATGGGCCTGGTTCTCGTTGGAGAGCGGCGGAACATAGCGCTGTGCATTTCTTGAAATCGATTTTTTCGGCAACGCTTGCCATAAGCATTACCTTCTTCCCGTTCTTGGTGACGATGAATGGAATGTTTAGTGATTTTGTGACGACATTCCCGTGGGCGGTAACGATTGTCCTTACGATTTCTTTGCTCGTGGCGATATTTATTGTTCCCTATTTGCAATTTGCTTTTGTAAAGCCGAAAACGAAAAAGAAGAGCAAGTATTCTTTTGAGAGTATCTCGAACTTTATCTATGAACGCGTTTTGAGAACTTGTTTCAGGTTTCCCAAATTGACCATTCTCGTGGCGATTATTTGTGTGGTTTTGGGAGCTGTTATGATTCTTTCTCGCCCAATAAAGCTCATGCCGATTGCAGAACGCAACCAGTTCTCAGTAGAATTCTATTTGCCGAACGGGACTTCGATTAATCAGACTTCTGCCGTGGCAGATAGCGTGAAGCGTATCTTGGAAAAGGATCCAAGAGTCACCTACATTACGACATTCAAGGGAATGTCTTCGCCGCGTTTCCACATGACTTATGCGCCACAATTTGCGGGTGAAAATTTTGCGCAGTTCATTGTAAATACCGAAAGTGAACAAGCTACTGATGAAATTATCAAGGAGTATTCGGAAAAGTATGTGGACCATTTTGCAAATGTATTTGTGCGCTTTAAACAGCTCAGCTTTAGCGATGCCGCTTCGCCAATAGAAATTAGAATTTCTGATGGAACGGATGAAAGTCGTAAAGTTGCAAGCGAAAAGGTGAAAAATTATTTGCGGAGTCTCCCGGGAGTTTATCTTGTTCGCAGTTCTTATGGAGAACCCTTGAGCGGCATTAAGGTTTCGCTTGATGAGAACGCTTCAAAGCTTGGGGTGAATCAGTTCTCTCTCGAAGCGCTGCTAGCTTCTCGCTACAATGCGGGGTTCCCGATTGCCACTCTTTGGGAAGGCAATAAAAATGTGCCTGTTGTGCTTAAAGGAACTCATGCCGATTCTGCTAGTTTCTCGGATCTTGAAAATGAAAAGATTGCAACTTATGGTGGACTATCCAATGCACCGCTCCGCCAGATTGCAAAGTTCTCGCCTGTGTTTAACGAGGGCGCGCGCGATAGAAGAAACGGCCTCCCGACGGTGACGATTTCTGCCGAAGTTTCGTCTGGCGTCAGTGCGAATGACCTTGCTTTAAAGCATTTTGAATCGCTGAAAAAGTTGACTGCTAGCGAAGGTGTTAAATTGGAGCTTGGCGGCGAAGCTGCCTCTGTTATCGAAACGCTCCCTGGACTCCTTAAAGGTCTCGTCGTTGCGGTTGCCATGATGTTCCTTATTATGGTGTGGCACTTCCGTAGAATTCGTACGGCTCTTATGCTCTTCTCGTTATTGTCGCTTTCCACTTTCGGCACGGGCGTTGCTATGTGGATTATGGATTTGGACTTTACAATTACGGGTGTTCTTGGTATGGTGAGTCTGCTTGGAATTATGGTGCGTAACGGAATTATCATGATTGACTATGCTGAGGAATTGAAGCGTGATGAGCATTTGGATTCTAAAAATGCCATCTACAATTCGGCACTTAGGCGTATGCGCCCGATATTCCTGACTTCGGCGGCGGCCTCTGCGGGCGTTTTGCCGATGATGCTGAGTGGTGATGGCCTTTGGGTGCCTATGGCAATCATTATTTTCTGGGGGACGCTTGTAACGATGTGCTTGATTTTGACGGTGCTGCCCGTTGCTTATTGGGGCGTAAGTTGTATGAAGTTCAGACGCAGGAAAGTGGGTTAGTAGGAAGTAGGCTGTAGACAGTAGGAAGTAGACGGTGGGAAGAATACGCTCTTTTTACGTCATTCTGAGGACCGAAGGGACGAAGAATCCAGGGAGTTTATAAAATGAATAAATTGAATAACATAATGGTTGCTCTTGTTTTTGGCTTGGCTGCCTCGTTTGCGGCGGATGTGTATACGCTTGATGATTGTTTGCGTATTGCCCGCGAAAATAATGCGACTTTGAAGAGTGCGAAAGTGAATCGTCAAATGGCCGAAGAAACTGAAGGAAGTGCCTTCCCGGCGTATTTCCCGAAAGTGTTTGCCGGTGGTTTTGCCTTTATCTCAAATGATTTCTTGGTAAAGCAAAAAATGGACTTGTCCAAAGAAATGGAAGGTTTCGGACAGCAAGTTGCACCAGCCATGATGCAGGCGGGAATTGACCCGTCCATGTTGGCGGGGCTTCCGACAACGTTTAATATGGGAATGGTCGATAAAGGAATTATTGGACATTTGACTTTGATTCAGCCGATTTTTGTGGGCGGGCAAATTTACAACGGCAACCAGCTTGCCAAAATTGGAACTCGTGCTGCGAAGTTGCAAGAGACTCTTGCTGAAACGGAAATCCGCAAGAATACGGAAACTTATTACTGGCTCATTGTTTCGCTTAAGGAAAAGTTGAAAACGCTTGCCGAAGCCGAAAAACAGGTGGATGCAATTTATAGCGATGTTCAAGTTGCTGTGGATGCTGGAGTCGCTGTGAAAAACGATTTGCTCCGTGTAGAACTTGAAAAGAAAAAACTGCAAAGCAATCGTTTAAAACTTGAAAACGGAATCTCGGTTGCAAAGTTGATGTTGGCTCGGCAAATGAATCGCGACAATGCTGACTTTGACCTTGCCGATGCTGATCTTTCACAAGTTACGCCGCCTGAATCTTATGCAATTTCTGCTGATGACGCCGTTGAACGCCGTGCCGAAAGCAAGTTGCTTGCCATCAGTCGCGAAGCTGCTGAAAAGGAACGCTCAATGGAGCGCGGCAAGGTGCTGCCTACGGTTGCTGTGGGCGCGAGCCTTTTGTATCAAAACTTGCTTGATGACGATGCTGTAAATGGTGTGCTTTTTGCATCGCTTACAGTGCCGATTTCGGATTGGTGGAGCAATAGTTATTCTACCGCCAAGCTTGATTTGAAGGCGAAAAAGGCGGCGATTGATGAAGTCGAAAACAAGAACTTGATCAAGGTGGATATTGACGCCAAATGGAATACGCTGAATGAATCTTTTAAGCAAATTGAAATCAGCCGTGATGCCATTGCCCAAGCCGAAGAAAACCTCCGCATTCAACGTGAATATTACAATGCGGGCACGGCGACGCTCAGCAATCTGCTTGAAGCTGAAACTTTGCGGCAGCAGGCTGCGGACTCCTACACCGAAGCCGTTACGGGGTATTACACCGCTGTCTGTGCGTACTTGACGGCGACAGGCCGGTAAGCAGAACGGTTGCGGAAAAATGAAAACGGATGCCGAGTTTTCGACATCCGATTTAGCGTGAATGCGTAATGTTTTTTTTGTTACGCCGCCCAATAATTTTATTTCTTGAAATACACCGTATTCACAAGGTGTCCTTGAATCTTTCTACGTACAACATAGTGCCCTTGCGGAAGTCCTTGCGTGGTGACGCCCAAATAATGACCGTTCATGTCAAAAATCCCAACGGTGGTTGCGGTCCCGGCTATGCGTGGCATGGTTGCGATACTGGTGGTACTTGTGTCAGGCTTGGTTATTGCTATGTACTTGTCCCAACCTGGCATGTCTTCGAGAGTAATGATACGCTCGTCATTCATGTTGCTTTTCCATACACCATCTTTTGTTTGGCCGGGCCAAGTTCCGCTCCAAGTGCTGTACCACGGCATCCACCAACTCCATACGGCTTCGTCGGTATGCATGTTGTTCACATCGGGAATGGGGCCGTTTTCGCTGAGAGCTATAATTTTCGTGCTTTTCGATGCGCCTTTGAATTTGTCGAAGGCGCTTGCATTACTGGAATGGTCGTTTGCGCTGTTGTAGATGTCAATGGAGAGTACATCGTAGTATTCGCTGCCTGGATCCCAAGAGGTTACGGTACTTCCTTCAGGGTTATAGACCCAAATCATGTTTTTTACCCCCTTGACTTTGACCATGCGATCATAGACGAGTCGATAAAGGGCTGCAAACTGTTCACCGGAATTGATGCTCCACCAGAACCACTTTCCACCCGCTTCATGCAAAGGACGGAAGATTCCCGCTACACCATCTTTCTGCAATTCAAGGAAATAATCGGCGATGTGGTCAATGTCTGCGATGATTCCTTTGTAAGCTGCGCTTTCGGTATTCCATTCGGTGGTGCCTGGCTTGAAACCTGTAGAGAAATCGAAATCAGTGTATTCGCCACCGTTTGCCGCACTCTGGATATAGAAGGCGTCTTTTTTATCCAGCGGGTCTTTCCAGTGCCAAGTGAATGCTGGGATGCCTCCCGCTTTCCAGAGGCCTTTCGCGATTGAAATAGCTTTGTCCGTGTATTCCTTGTTCCAGCTTTCGTTTGCTTTCGGACCGCTTGCAAACAAGAAATCTAAACCGACAAGAGCCGGGTACTTTCCCGTACGAGTGAATGTGTATTTTACATCGTCGTGCGTCTTAAAATCGGCTCCCATGGTGTAACCGCTCATGTCGCCGGTCATCATACCGCTAATCGTCTTTTTGCCAAAGTTCTCGCGCAAAAAGCTGTAGAGCTTGACTGCACTTTCGGTGGCGTTCGGGGTAACTGGCGTTGCGGAGATTTTGAAAGGAGACGACTGGTAAGGTTCGACTTCAATATAGTCCACACTAATCCAGCCCCAGTATTTCTCAATAGAGATTGTGTTTGTCCCAGCTTTAAGTGTTGCTACAGTCGTGACATCCGCCCATGAAGTGGTGGCGTTAAAGTCGATGGTGCCTGCTGTTGCGCCGTTTACTTTCAAGTAGTTTGCTTTGAAATCTCCGGCCTTGTAATGGATGGTCACTTGGTACTTGCCCGCACTCTCTGCGGTGACACCATTAAAAGAAATATTTCCTTCTTGCAAGTCGGCATAACCCGTTCCCGAAACTCCGGATGCGTTGACATTTTTTGCTCCTCCGGAAAGAGTCGCTGCTTCAGCTTCGTACTTAGTTGCAAATGCCATACTCGAAAGAGCAAGAATCAAAAAAAGGAAGTTTTTTCTTTTAATCATAGGGGTTCCTCCATTTCACGAAATTATATTCCCCAAGTATATTTATCAATTATTTTTTTTGAATGGTGTGGACAAAAATGTCCACGAATTGTATATTTTTTTTACGAGACGCCAGGAAATGAAACGATTTTTCAAATAGGGTCATTTTATATCCGGCGAGAGCTTTATGTTTGCAAAAAACAAAATCAACATTTACGACTATTCGGACTACCGCAAGTTCTTGCAGGAGTTCTATGAACTCGAGAAATCACTGGATTCCTCGTTCAGTTATCGAGTGTTTGCTGCGGCGGTTGGCATGGACGCAAGCCTGCTTTTGAAAATATTGCAGGGTAAACGCCACATTTCTCCGAAATGCATAGATGTTTTCGTTAATTTTTTCCATTTCAAGGATGCCAAGGCGGAATACTTCCGCGAAATGATTGCTTACGGCAAGGCGAAAAACGATGAGGATGTGCGTAGCCATTTTGAAACGCTTCAAAAAATGCGACCTGCAGCTTGCCGAGAACTCGACGAAGCCCGGTACCGCTATTTTCAGCAATGGTATTATCCGATGATCCGCTCGGCGCTCGATGTATTCAATTATCGCGGTACACAAGATGCTGCCGCCCTTGGGGAATGCTGCATTCCAAAGCTTTCCGCTTCGCAAGTAGAAAACGCTGTCGATGCTTTGTTGCAGCTCGGACTTGCTCGCGCCAACAAGGATGGTCGTGTGGTTCCGACCGACGCTCATCTTAAGACTATGGAACACTGGCTGAGTGCCTGTATCAGCGATTACCAAAGCAGCATTGCGGAACTGGCCGGCAAATCCATCCAGAATACTCCCAAAGAAAAACGCGACATCAGCACGCTCACGATGGCTCTTGATTCGCAACAAATTGATAAAATTCGTGAAATCCTCGCCAAAACGAGAAAAGCCATCGTAAACGTAGTCAATGCGATGCCTCCGCAAATTTGCGATAGCGTTTATCAGTTAAACTTTCAGTTGTTTCCGATGATGAAAAAGGAAGAACAATGAAAAAAGGTATGAAAACTTCGTTTTGTGCTTCGTTTTGCGCCTTGCTTTGCCTGTCGCTGTTTTTAGGTTGTTCAGAAAGTGACACCGCAGGTGCCACAAGTGAAACGACAAATGGAATTGCCTTCAAAGTCGTTGACAGTTTAAACAAGCCGTTCGCTTGCGCACAAATGAAGGTGTATTCAAAAGATGCCTTCTCGGTCATTGATAGCGCCCTTTCGGATTCAAGCGGACGAGTTTCTTTTAATGACAAACTCGGCATCTGCACAGACCAAGGCTGTTTTGTAGAAGCCCTTGCGGGCGAAGATTCCGCATTCATGAGTTGGTCGCCGGTCGATTTTGCAGATACCTCGGTTCAGAAAATTGCATTGTTGCCTTCGGCTTCGCTCATTGTACGTACTGGCGTTTCGACCCAAGAAATCGAAGGCCTGTTAGAAAATGTTCAACTGGAATCGACCCCCTATTTTGCAAACCGCTTCGGTAGCGAGTATGTGTTTGCGCATGTGCCGGCAGGGTCCTTTACTATTGTTGCTGGAGATTCGACCGTCGCAGAAGTGGCGCTTGCGCCAAACGAATCCGCAGATACGCTCGTTCCTGTTCCAGGAAAGTCTGTTGAGTATGTTTTCGAAGACTTTGACGATGGAGATAGTTTGAATAACCTCGCCAAAACTTATCCTAACTACGGATGGTATTTTAATGCTGTTGGCAAAGCGAATTTTGCAATACCTGATAGTGCTGAAAGCTTCTCATCCGTATTAAAAGAAGATAACGATCATGGAAAGTATCTCGCTGTTAAATTCGCAATAGATACAGGCTTCGTTTTGCTCGGAACTCATCTAGGACTTGATACAGGATTTTTCGACCTGAGCAATCTCACGGCGATTCGCCTTACGGTAAGAGGCGACTGTGAATTGAATATCGCTTTGGAACATTACCGTGAAGTTGGAGAAAATACCTTTAAAAAATCGTTATGGAAGGTCAAAGCGGCTGAAAACTGGAATGAAATCATTCTGCACCCCGGCAAGGAAGTTCTTGAAGAAAGCTCCTATCAAGTGGAATGGAAGGAGATTTCCCACGAAATCGGTCTGTTTAGCATTTTTATGAGAAGCGGAACTTATCTAGAAGTTGACAAAATTGTATTTGAAGGAATTGATTTCAAATAAGCGATTATTGCGATTGGTTATGCTATAGCGGCATCGGCATCAAAGCCCCCTCGTTTTTCCGAGGGAGCCTTTTTGACTATACGTCCGTTTATTTCACGAAAGCGGCGAGAAGTTTATGCGCCTCGTCGCCTTCGGCAAATCGGATTTCACCTAGTGTATGGTATTCAAATCTCGAAAACTGCTGCAAGTGCAGTGCCACAAATTCGTGATCCTGCGAGTAGCAAAGGTTCAGGCGGAAGTTTCCGTTGTCGCTTGTTTTGGGGCACCCCTCTCTTTGGATTGTTGCATCCAGAGATTCCAAAGACGCTTCGACAATCGCCTGGATTTTTTTTCCTTCCGTAGGGCTAAACTCCAGGCAAGTTCCCACTACGGGCGAATTCGTCCTGGTGTAGGTGACGTTGGTCTTGAATCCGAAAAACTTCTTTTCGGTCTTGATATAGGGCTTATTGAAGAGGGCGTTAGCCATCTCCATCTGGGAAATGTTTTCCATGTTCTTTCTCTTTTTTAAAATGAATGATGTCGCGCACCCGGTAAGAGCCGCGGCCATTTACTAGTGTTTAAGGCTTGGAGAAAGAACTTGCTAACAGAGCATTCGCTCTAGCGTGTAAACGTAATATTCTTTAGGTTTTTGATAAACTAGCGGTAAAGGGAAACCGCAATGGATGCAAATAGTTGACCGCGCGATTTTAGTCGCAAACGGTGCAGCCTGTTTGAACGTTGCCGAACTGCGCCCGCCATAGCCTTGAAGGCTACCGCTTCGCGATGTCCGCAATGAAACCTGCCGGCCCGACCTGCGCGTAAGCAGTATAGCATCCGCTGTTGATTCGCGTGACAGGTATAACGGATTATCGGCAAAATCGTGAGCAGTGAAAACTTTCTCACTTTCTGCAACCTGACCAAGTTCAGCGCCGTAATCGTAAACAAAAGAACCCTCGACAATAGCAGAAAGAATCGCGAATAACGCGACTGCAATCATCGAAAGAATGTTTTGTTTAATACGCTTCATTGTACTAATAATGTACAAATCTACGCCTTCATGAGTTTCGCCACATAATGCACCGCAACGGCGAGCAGCACGACGATGGCGATGTAGTCTGCGAAAAAGAGGGCGTAGCCGCGTTCCGCATCAAAGAAAAAGAAGGGCTGTTGCAGGAACATGTATTTCCAAAGCCCGCGAATGGCGATGGCGTAAATTCCGTAACCCGCCACGAGAACGGCAACCATGCGAGTTGCAACAAGTGCAGCCTTTGACTTGAATACGCCCGCAATTCCCAAGCGGTTTGCAATCAAGCTTACATGCAGCCCGATGTGGAGCGACATGAACACGTAATACCAGTGGCTGGCGAGCAGGTGCGCCGTGCGGGCGAAACTTGCACCCGATTCAATTCTGAGCCAGGCAAACACGTGGTTCGAAAGCATAACGCCGCTCACCATCAAGAAAAATGCGCACAAAAGGATCCCGCAATTCACGACCGCCTGCAAAATGCGGAATGCATTGTAGCGTCCCTTGAACAGCGAAAGGAAGAATCGCCGGTTCAGCGAGATGTGCACCGCCCACAGAACAAGCAGCACCACGCCTAGAATCTCGTGAACGGCAGTCGATTCAAAGAAGTAATTCCCACCCATCAGCACGAGCGTCGCGACCGTCATCGCGATATCAAGCGGCATACGGATTTTGGCGGAAATTGGCATATCAGGGAATATACATTATTTCGTCTTCACGCCGTTTTTCTCGAGCCACTTGGCCACATCTTTCGAGAGACTCGAACCGCCGGAGTAATGCACCGAAAGGCCTTCGCCGATTTTTGCGTTGGGCGCGAGTTTCGCAATCGCGGTGATGCTCTGGCCAAAGCGCCCGCCACCGTGGGAGCAGAACGGCAGAATCCGCTTGCCCGTAAAGTCGTAACTTTCGAGCAAAGTCGCAATAGGCATCGGGATACTCGCCCACCAGTTGGGGTAACCGATGATAATCGTTTCGTAACCGGCCCACTTCTTTGCGTCTGGCTTTTTCTTGAGCGCAGGGCGCGCCTGTTTGTGCTGGTCGTTCTGCGCCTGCTTCAAGACGGTATTGTAGTCGTCGGAATAGGGCTTCACGAGTTCAAGTTCCACCATGTCGAAACCGGTCTGCTTCTTGATTTCGCGGGCGACACCGCGGGTATTCCCGCTCCAGGAATAGAAAACAATCAGCGCACGGGAAGCCCCTTTCGGGTTCAACGCCGCTTGCGCCTTTTCGCCCTTAAAGCCCGCCGCTTCCTGGGTCACAAATGTCCCCTTGACGCCTGCACCCGCATTCATGGCGAGCCTGAGCCCCACATTGTAACTCTTGCTGGATTGCTGCATGGCCCCGCGATAGGCGCTGCGGAGGTTTTTGCCGAAATCGTTCCAGCCGCCACCGCGATGCACGCGCCTCGTGCCCGAAGGCTTGCCCGCCGGATCGACCGTCACGCTTGTCGAGCCCGCAGAAACACCGTAATCGCCGTAAAAGTCAAAGCACCATTCGCCAACGTTCCCGTAAATGTCGTAAAGCCCGAAGGGATTGGGCTTGAATTTGCCCACGGGGAGCGTGTTCCCGCGGTAAACGCCGGGGCGTGTTTCCAGAACCTCGTCGTTGAAATAGTTCTGCTCGATTTGATACGGATAATGCCCGTAAAAATTCACGTCGTCGGCACCGGGAGCCTTCTTTGTGTAGAACGGCGTGGTCGTGCCGCCTCGGGCCGCGTATTCCCATTCCGCTTCGGTGGGGAGCCTGTAGCCGTTCGCCTCGCGATTCCAGCTGACCGCATCGCCTTCGATAGCGTAAACGGGAGTGCGTCCGTCGCGTTCGCTTAACTTGTTGCAAAAACGAGCCGCATCGAGCCATGTGATGTTTTCGACGGGCAAGTCGTCACCCTTAAAACTGGAGGGATTTTCGCCCGTCACTTCGCGGTAAAGCTTTTGCGTCACCTCGTATTTACCCAGATAAAAATCGGAGACCTTCACCTTATGCAGCGTCTCGTCGTTGACGCGCCAGTCCTCGTTTGCGGGGCTTCCCATGTTGAAAGTCCCGCCCTTGATAAGCACGAAGCCATCGGGCGCAGGTGCCGCCGCAAGCGACACCGCCGAGAACCACAAAATTGCACAAGATAAAAGTTTAGCGAACTTCATAAATTTTCTCCATTATACACCATTTTTATTGCGGATAAAAAGTCGCAGGCTGTATGAATTCTCCTTTGGAGAATGACTCATGTGAAAATTATTTTATTTCAACTTCCCGTAGTCTTCGTCGCTCACGGACTCGAGCCATTCATTGCTCGTTCCTTCACCGGGAACTTCAATCGCCAAATGCTGGAACCAGGAATTTGGAGCCGCCCCGTGCCAATGCTTGACGCCAGCCGGAATGTTCACCACGTCGCCGGGCTTCAGTTCCACCGCCGGCTTACCCCATTCCTGGTAGTAGCCGCGGCCCGCCGTCGCGATGAGAATCTGGCCACCGCCCTTCTTTGCATGATGGATATGCCAGTTGTTGCGGCATGCCGGTTCAAAAGTCACGTTCCCGACACCCACCTGTTCCTTGCTGATCATGTCGAGATAACTCTTGCCCACGAAATACTTGGCGTGGGCGTCGTTCGGCTTGCCCACCGGGAACACACTCCAGTCCTTGCCTGGCACACTTCGACCTTGCTCAGCGACCTTTGCGTCCGACGCGTTTACTGCACCAGCCGCGTTCAATGTCCCAGATAAGGTTGGTGAGCCTGTCGAACCAGCCGAAGGGCCTTGCTGGCTTCCAGCTTCCGCCACCGCTTCCTTGAGCAGTCGCAACGCGTTCAGCGTGCGCGGGTAACCGCAATACGGCAAGCAGTTGTAAATCGCCTGTTCCACGTATTCGGCCGTGCGAATCTTGAGGTTCGCGCCGATATGCGCCTTGAGCTGCGGCTCCGTTCCCAGGTTCACGAGAATCGCCATCGTCAAGAGTTCGCGAGTATTCAGGTCGAGTCCCTTGCGGGTGTAGTAATCGCCAAAGCAGTTGCTCGCCAAGAAGTAATTGATAGTCGGCATACCGCTCTTGCCGTTCTTCGCCATGTCGCGGAAAGTCTGGCCGAACAGCGTCCCCTGCGCGTCGGCACCCGCCTGCAAGCGGGACTGCGCTGTCACCGTCGCACGGTTTTCATCTACCTTCACGTTCTTCGCCTTGAACACGCCGCGGGCAATTTCAACCGCATCCACCGTCCGCGGGATCCCGGTGTAGGGAGCGCACTGGTAAATCGCCTCGAGAATTTCTTCGGGAGCAAGCCCCTGCGCAAGCGCCGTCGCCACTTCTTCTTGCAAAAGAGCGCCCGACTGCTGCGTCACAAGCGACACCAGGCGAATCAACTCCACCTCGCGCTTTTCCACAAGCGGAGTCGCCGCCGGAACCTCGTTCTGCGTGAAGTTGTCCATCACGGCACGCAGTTCCTTGTCCTGCGAAAGCGCCTTCGCCCCGTCTTGCGGACAGCAGTCACATGCGGCAAGCACCGCACCCATACCAAGCATCGTCATAATCGTCCCTAGTTTCATGGTTTGTTCCTTTGTCTAATTACATCTTTAATATAAATAATTGCACAAGCCCCGCAAAATACCAAGTTTTCATGCTCAGTATGCGCGAAACGCATAGTGAAGCCTGCCAAGGGGATTGATTCCCCTAAAAAGAAAAGACTGCCAAGAGTTTCCTGGCAATCTTTCTAAAACATTCCGCCCATAAGGCACAAGCCTACTTCACCCACTTGTCGACTTCTTTCTGGGCCTTGTCGCGTTCGTTCTGGGCCACGTGTCCGTAGATGGCAAGGCCGGGGGTCACATTCGCGCCGGTCACCTTCTTGAGGCGCGCAACACCCGAAAGGCCGCTACCTTCGTGGGTCACGAACGGATGAATCGTCTTGCCCTTCAAATTATACTTCTCGAAGAAAGTGAACATGGGCATGGGCATTTCGCCCCACCACACCGGATAACCGACGTAAATTTCGTCGAATTCTTCGGGGTTCACGTTCACCGGCTTGATGGCCGGGCGCGCGTCCTGCGCAAGTTCCTTCTTGGCCACGTTGATGCAGTCATCGTATTTCTTGGGGTATTCCTTCGCGGGTTCCACGTGCAAAAGCGTGCCGCCCGTCTTTTTCGCAATCATCTCGGCAATGATTTCAGTATTGCCCTTAGTGATTGTTCCGACTTCATAATTTTCGTCGGCACGGGAATAGTATGCGACGAGGATTTTCTTTTCTGCTGCCATAGAGACTCCTAGAAGAAGTGATAAAAGAATCAAGGTGATTTTTTTCATGGAATCCGCCTTTTCTGTTAAAAATTTCCTTGAACCGGTTGCCTTTAATATAAATAATTTCAGGACGGTCGCGTAATGCGTAATTTTTATGCCCACTATGCGCGTAGTGCATAGTAGAAGCGGCCACCTGCACTTGAAAGAAAATCCATTATTGGACTAAATTCGGCAAAAATCAGCAAGTATTGTTCGTTTCTGTCCGCAAACAAACTTGAAATTGCGGGTCTTTTCTGCTCATTGCAAATATGCATCCTTGCAATGTCATATTATGACAATTTGTAAAAAAATGAGAAATTTAGGCTTCCCCCCCCGCATCGTCAGTTTGCGCTTTTCAACTATTCTTCGGAAGGAATCGTCATACCGCTGACTTTTTCCTTGATTGAAATCAACAAAATTCCAGAAATCTATTCATTTTTTCTGATTTTTTCAGCGTCAAAACGCTTGCGAACCCGCATAAAATAAGGTATATTCAGAAAGCGGGTCTTATAGGGGATCTTTATGAGCTGAGGAAAAACAAAAACATTTTTGTCTTACGAAACGTGAAAATTCTTCTCATTAAGGATGCGTCGTTATACTCGACAAATTGAGATAAAAACAAATTATATTCGATATAAGGACTTTCATGATGCGCGTTTTGATTTACAGTATTAGTTTACTTTCTCTGTTTTTGCAGGGTTGTGGCTTTGGTGAAAAAAGAGATGAACCTCAAATTGAATCTATAAGTAATGCTCGTGGAGAATGTTATCACTATGAAATGTGCCTTTATAAAGATGTAAGATATCATTGCATTATGGATACCGCTGTAGTAGATGACATTGCTCACTTTATTGAAAAAGTAGAACATAATATAAAAGATTGTCGCAATTGTTTCATGGATACAACGGTGGTAAATGAATTACTTCGGGAAGCGGAAAAACAAGGATATAATACAGAATCTGATACAAGTAATCTATATAAAATCTTTTCTATTGAAGGATTTTACGATCTCAGAAAAACAAAGCATGCCAAACATTCTTGTTGTTACGCAGCGAATAAAAGTAATGGTTGTGACACATTGAAAGTAACGACAATTATCAAAGACAAAAAAAATGTTCCTCATGGAAGTTTATATGAAATTATAAAGGATTCCTCTGGATGGAAAATTCTCAAGATGGATCTTTGGGTACATTGACTTCGCTAATTCAACATTTGGGGTCTTATAGGGGCTCTTTATGAGCAGGGATAAAACCAGGACAAAAAAAACTGTTACAATTCCTGGAAATTGCCGATAATACGCAACTGACCAGAACTCTCGGCGGAAACTCGCAGGGACTAACAGTCACAAGAGTTTCCTCCTGTAGAAACGGTTTTTGCCCCAAAAAAGTCTTGACCGCAAAGCACTTGTGAACCAGATCCGTTCTTGTGTTTTTTGACCGAGATGTGAGTTTCTCGAGTGAACAGTCGAACGAAGTGAGTCCCTGTGAACGAGAGATATTCACATCGAGGGAGAGATTTGTTAAAAAACAGGTCTGGATCCTTCGGCTTCGCCTTAGGATGACACGGGAACGGGGTTTTTAAGGGGCGGAGCCCCTTAGGTGAGGGGGTGATGGAAGACTTGGCCTGGACCCTATCGCTCCGCTCCAGGGTGACAACAGGCCAAGGCTGCAATCAGGGGGAGGCTTCCCCCGCCTATGCTTTCAAAGCATATCTTTTATGCGAAATAAGTATTTTGATTTATGGCGGGATTTGGTTATTTTTAGGGCATGAGGTGGTTCAGTTTCTTGTTCGTTTTCCTGTTCATGGCGTGTTCGAGCGATGCTGCGTCGCAGGCTATGCCGAAAGTTTCGAACAAAGGAGATTCAAGCGTGCAGAATAGCAAAGGGGCGGCCCCAACGGTCAAGTTGAATTCGGGTTTTGATATGCCGGTTCTCGGGCTTGGCACCTGGACTTTGCGCGGCAAGGTGGCTGAAGATGCGGTCTATGTCGCCATCAAGAACGGGTATCGATTGATTGATACGGCAAAATATTACGACAACGAAGAAGCCGTAGGCAAGGGAATCCGCCGGGCGATTGACGACGGGCTCGTGAAGCGCGGAGATTTGTTCGTGACGTCGAAACTGGTGCCGTGGAGCAACTCCTTGGACGAAGACATCGACGACTCACTCGAAAAGCTGGGGCTCGAATATATTGATTTGATGCTGTTGCACCAGCACGGGAGCGACGCCGAGGACAAGGCGGTTTACAAGGCTATGGAACGTGCTGTGAAGGCAAAGAAGATCCGTTCCATCGGCATTTCGAACTACTACACCGAAAAGACGGCGAAGCGCTTTTTTGCCGATTTCGAAATCAAGCCTGCCGTGGTGCAAAACGAGAACCATGTGTTTTACCAGAACACGGAATTCAAGGATTACGCAAAACGCTACGGCGCTGTGGTGGAATCTTATTACCCGCTAGGCGGGCGCGGCCACACCGAAAACGTCTTGGGGAACAAGGTTGTCGCAAAGATAGCGAAGGCTCACGGGAAATCGACCGCACAGGTGGTGTTGCGCTGGCATGTGCAATCGGGCTACATTGCCATTCCAGGCTCCAAGAACCCTGACCACATCGCAGAAAACATATCAATTTTCGATTTCGAGTTGACAGACGACGAAATGAAGCAAATTGCCGCCCTTGATACGGGACACCGCTACGAAAACTGGTGAAAATCGTCAAAATTTTAGTCAAATTGGATAAAAAAGTGCATTTTTTATCCAATACAGTGTATTTGTTGAATAAAAAAATGTTTTGGGGCTAATTTTTGTATATTATCCCTTAAAAGGCACTGGCAGCGGATTTCCGCCAGCAAGCCACGTTCGACTAGAAAAGTCGGCTATTTGGTATATCCCCAATGGAAATTGGGCTTTTAATATATCCAAAGGCCGACTTTTTTGTTTATGGAGTAAAAATGAGCAAAAGGGATAAAATTGAGATTCCCGACCAAATCGGGAACGAAAACAGGGGCGAAATCGTGCTTTACCAGCCGGAAGGCGAAGTCCGGCTGGAAGTGCGTGTAGAAAACGAGACCGTGTGGCTCACGCAGGCGCAAATGGCGGAACTGTTTGACGTTCAACGACAGGCTATTACAAAGCACATAAGGAATATTTTCGACTCGCACGAACTGGAAGAACCATCAACTAGTTCCATTTTGGAACTAGTTCAAAAAGAAGGTCGTCGGGTGGTAAAGCGTTCCGTAACGCTTTACAATCTCGATATGATTATTTCTGTGGGCTTTCGAGTCAATACGCAACGCGGCATCAAGTTTCGCCGCTGGGCAAACCAGGTTCTCAAGGAATACATGCTCAAGGGTTACGCCATAAACCAGCGAAAAATATCGACCGATTTGCAGATTGTGGACCGTCTGCACGAACAGCGGCAACTCATCGAAGGCCAGGGCGCAGAAATTGCGGAATTAAGGGACGCCACGGAAAAACATCTCGGCGAACAGGACTCCCGACTTTCTGCAGTCGAACAACGTATAGACTTCTTCGTGAATGCGGCACAAACTCCAACGGGAGGGATTCTTGCGACCGGAACGCGGTTTGACGGATTTGTGCTGATTTCTGATCTTGTGAAGAGGGCGAAAAAGTCCGTGGTATTTATTGACCCATATGCCACCATCGAGGTGCTGAAATTTGCTGCTATGCGAGCAAAAGGCGTTTCGGCAAAAATCTACTCCTCACGAATTACATCTGAATTCAAGGCTGCGGCAGACTTGCACAAGAAGCAATATCCTGAACTAGAATTGAAGACCATGCGCACGATTCACGACCGTTTTCTTCTGGTCGACGACACTGTATATCACTTTGGAGCTTCGTTTAAAGATATGGGTAACGAAATGACTGCTTTCAGTGTGCTAGATTTCGTGACACCCGCCGAAGTCATTGCGAAAGTGGAGCAAAATACAAAAGGAAAATAGTGCATTTTAATTCAAAATAGCCCCACTATTCGCTTGACGCATAGCGGATTTATTATATTCTCCCCCAAAAGGGGCTTTTTATGTTTGTCGAGACCTACATTTTGCGATTGCTGGCCGGATTCCTGGAATACGGGACGCTTTCTGCCGTTGCGGACAAGCTTTACACTTCGCAGCCGGCGGTGAGCCGCGCGTTCAAGAAGCTGGAAGACGAAATCGGCGCTCCGCTCTTCGAGCGCAAAAAGAACCGCATCGAGCTGAACGAGAAGGGTCGCACGGTTGCCGAATATGCGAAGCGCATCATGGATTTGCAAAGCGAGATGATGGAAAAGGTGAGCCCGCAGGGAGCGGGTACGCGCACGTTCTCCATTGCGTCGGTCGCCATTCTCCCGGCAGTGCGGATGATGCAGGAACTGCAGGAGAAATACCCCGGCGCGCAAGTCACTTACGAGATTATCGACAACGAGGCGGGCGTGCTGAAGGCTTTGAACGAGGGCACTGCGGATATCGGCATCACGCTCAAGGCCCCCCGTGCAAAGAAGTACCGTGCCGAAAAATACATGCAGGAGCGGCTTTCGATTGCGCTCCCGAAAAAGCACCCGCTCGCCAAGCGCAAGTCCATCCGGCTTAGGGAACTCAAGGGCGAAACCATCATCCAGCGCAGCAACGTGGGGTTCTGGGAGCAGGTCAAGCGCAAGAAGATTCCCGACGCCACCTTCATCAAGCACGACAGCACGAAGGGCATTTCAAAGCTAATCGAACAATCTTCGCTGTTGACGTTCGTTTCGGATCATCAGTTCGATTACGAAATTCCCAAGGACCGCAAGATTGTGCCGCTCGCCGACCGCGAAATGAACGTGGAATTTTTCAAAGTGAAGTTAATGAAATAGCGCGCGGGCATTACATGGTCGCGACTTATTTCCTGATGAACTTTTCGTCGGTCTTGGGCATGGTGTTGTCGGGCGTGTAACGCTCGACCGTCATTTTCAAGTCGTACTTGTCGCGGAGTTTCGCAATTGTCTTCATCATGGGCGAAGCGTGGTGCACGTCGATGGCCGCCTGGCTTTCCCACGCGTCAATCAGCAAGATGGTCTCGGGATCGTCCAGCGACTGGAAGTATTCGTAGCGGATGTTGCCCTTCTCGGCACGGATTTTCGCCACCGTCCCGCTAGAAACCATCTCTTCGGCGAACTTCTTTGCCGCCCCGTTCTTACCCGTATAGCGCAGGTTTACCGTAATGTTGCTCATGGCACTCTCCGCAAACACGCCCGCAGCGAGCGCAAGGATTGAAAATAGTGTTAAAAACTTGAGTTTCATTTTGTCACTCCGAAATGCTTTGCACATAATATAAATAATATCGGAGCATGCGCAAAATGCTTAATTTTCATGCTCAGTATGCGCGGGACGCATAGTGGGAGCAAGCGCTTTTATGGTTTGCTGTCGGAAAAATCTTCTTCAGATAAAACAATAACCAATCTGATTGAATATGGCATTCCCAGACGCCTTTGAAATTTCCCGTCAATTCATGGTTACGATGATAAGCTCATAGACCATTACTTGCAATCCTCAAGGAGTTCCTTAGCAGAGGAATACCTTTTCGCCCTGGGGTTCCTAGCAAGGCCTTTCGCCTCTTCAATAGCGGCCAACGTGGAATCCGAGAACTCGCGTTGAGGCGGAACGATATCGAAAGGGATGCAGCGCTGATTAATCGCCTGCTTCAAGAAAAGTCTAATAGCCGTAGTGATATCCAGTCCGAGTGATTCAAATTATACAAATCTAATTCATTTTCAACGCAAATGCAATACATTTGGCTACTAATTTGCGGATTTGGGACCGATTTAAGCCATTTATCTTCACTCATCTTTCCTCCCTCCACCTACATGCATAAAAAGGCGGGGTTTCAATTGTTATACACTGTGTGCGAAAAGTCGTTGGCTCTGTCGGGCTAAACTGTACACTTGTGCCCGGCTAGCAAAAAATCCTCAATCCGTAAGCCCTTCCAAAACTGTTTTTCGGCTGCATGACCGATGTTTTTACGCTGAAATGACCGTTCGGCGGTCCGCAGCGTTTCCGTAGCCGTACAGAATGACTGGACAGAGCCAAAGAGTCTTTCTTTGGGGATTATCAAGAAATACTTGACGAGTTCGGCGTCCAGCTGCGTACCGGCAACATCCTTGATAATCTGGAGTGCGTCTTCGTGTATCTTGGGCGCCTTATACGAGCGACGCATGGTGATTGCCTAATGAACCCAAACGAATACAATATGTTCTATACAACAATACGTCAAAGTCTTTTCGCGATACGACTATTTCTTGGAAGTTGGTGTATCGCGACGAATATGACCGTGGCGATACACTTGACATGACAACGAAATTTAAATAATTTGATAAAAAAGTCGTTTATGAAATGTCTGTCGCTTCCTGTTTCCGTAATCCTTTTGCTTGCAGGTCTAGCTTTTGCCCATGAAAGCAACCACCGGGGCAACCGCAGTATTTGCGGAATGACTTCAGTCTGGTTCTATGATAACGACGAAGAAGCTCAGAAAAAGATGGCTCAATCCCAGAAGCGTGAAGATAGCTTTGTCAAGTATGCGAAAAAGTTCTACCCAAGAGCAAAGACTAGGCTGAATACTGTGCAAGACGCATCGCAGAACGCACCAGTTTTTGGCTCTATCGTCAAGAAAAAGATTCTTGACAAGGACATCGAAGATGTTTTTCCAGAATATTCCGAGTCGTTTGCGAAATGGTGTAATGATAAAAAACAGGAATATAAAGCGAATGTCGCCAAGGCATCGTTAGAGACGCAGGAAACTTTTGAAGATTATAACGAAATTTCTACAGGATTCGGTTCACAATGTTTTCTGCTGCATATGGTGATTGAAGTTAAACAGAAATATGATGTCGAAACGAAAAAATGGATTGCTCCATCACCTGAAGAAAAACGCAAGACATTTTTTAAGTTCCTTTATCGGGGAGCATCTGCGGAAATCGATTCTGCGAAATCAGATTCTGCCGTTGCATTATTTGAAAAGGATTTTTTTCTTCCAGGGCCTACAGGAAACCGCATTTTCTTTGATGACGGCTGGACTCCCGTGCTTACGAAGAAGGAATTATTGTCCGTCAGCGACTCATTTGGGGATTCTTTGGCGTTTGTTCCTTTTCAGGTTGGTGGCCCGCTTCCTATAAATAAAAATTTGAGCCTGAAAAAGAAAATTTTAACCCATTTGGAAAATGGTGAATTTGATTCTATTCCGCCGCTGATAGACGAAAGCATGCACTATGCCGATACGGTGCATTTTCTTTTGTATAGACAGCTGTATTCCGAAAAGGAGTATTACGGCCTTTCGTTCTTGACTCGCCGATTCGATATGATTCTGAATAGAGACCGTAGCCGTTATTACCGCCCTGAAACGGTGGTTATGCATCGCCCATTAAGTAAAATCGATAAATGGATTTACGAAAATCTTGACAAGCATATCGACCAGACCCGTCTGGATTCGGCGCTTATCATTGCCAATTACAGCCGCCGTGCAGACTATATTATTCGCGAACAATACGAAAGATTCAAGGAACGGCACTTGCCTAACCGTTCGGGTGTTGTCAGGTACGTAAGGGATAGCGACGTGAAAGCAGTGGAATATGAAGTAAAGTTACCCAAGAACAAGAGGTGATAGGGCGTTGAAAATAAGTTATTTTTATAATATGAAGCATCTGCCTGTAGTTCGAATATTTCTTCTAGCGGTCCTGTTGTTCCTTGTCGGGTGTGCGGATGATAATTCGTCTGCACCCGAAGAAGATTCTCGCTTCAAGATGGAACTGGGAGAATTTACCTATGGTGAGTTCAAGGTTCGTACTCCCGCGTATCCTGTTTTTGAACATGTTGGCAATGGATATGACATTCTTGCCATTGGCAACAGCCCAAAAGGCCGCGTAATGCGGCTTGAGAAATCTCCGTGCAGCGGTGCCGACACTTCTTGGTTTGGTCTAATTTTTAGGGCTTTCTGCAACGGAGTCCCTTGCGAAGGGTATCCTGCTCAGACTATAAACTTCTATCCATTTGAAGGAAGTTATCAGACACTTGTGAACGCTCCTTCAAACGAAGATTATGACGCTGACAAAGATGGTCGTTTGCTTGTTTTTACTGCAGAAATTGATAAGGCAGGATTCTACAAGGACGTTCAAGTGGTTGCGATGCCCCAAAATGCTGAATTGCGTGTAGAAAAAATTACTTGTAAATTCCCTATTCCAAAAGTTGATGTCTCGGATACGTTAACTGTTAAAAACGCGATGTCTTCCGGTTTGATGGGCGGATTGTTTAATGAAAACGGTGTTTTTTGATAAAGACCTATGAAAATAAAAATTCTTTTTTTCATTGTTATCTCTTTGGAACTTCTT
This sequence comes from Fibrobacter sp. UWB4, assembly GCF_002210345.1. NCBI lineage: Bacteria > Pseudomonadati > Fibrobacterota > Fibrobacteria > Fibrobacterales > Fibrobacteraceae > Fibrobacter > Fibrobacter sp. UWB4. The sequence goes on from NZ_MWQI01000004.1 coordinate 65,395, forward strand.
GTTGGATGCAATGATTCCGCATCCGGTTCGGCGGAAGAGAAAAACCCAACGCTATATACTTCGGTGGTTCTTGGAAAGTGTGCGGACGCTTCCTCATCCAGTTCGTCGGATATTGAGAAGATGATTTCGTCGCTAATTGTTGGTTATGATGAACATTCAGCTGTTTATTTAGGCGATTGCAGAGGTTGCTTTGACTTGACTCTTTACGCTTTAGATTATTGTGACGTTTCCGCTGATGTAGCTTTAGATTTTGTAGATGATACTCTGTTTATTTCTTATGTAAATGTGCAAGAGGCTTCCAAGTGCACCTGTTATTCCTCCCATGATTTCAAGGTTCCATCAGTGAATTATAGGTATGTCAAATTTAATGAACAAGTTTTTAATGTTGTTGCATCGAACATAAGGGTTGTCTGCTCAAATAAAGGGGAATATAAAGAAGGTTATTGCGTCGAGAACGGACCGACGCATTTGTAATTGTGATTCTGCGTTAGGGATAGTGACCCCTTGGGGACAAGACTCGCGGAGCGAGGCTTGGTTGCAAGAGCCGCGCGGGCGTGCCGCAGGTGCGCACGGGTGGCCTTGCAATATAGCCCGACCGCACATATATGTGCGGGAACGCCCAAGAGACATCGGTTACGGTGGTCTCGACCACGCCGTGAGCCTCCGACGACTCGTCATAACGAGTCGTCGGAGGCGAGAGTGAGCGCCGACCGGAGTGTCTTACTAGAGTCTAACGCGAACGGTCATCATAGGGCAACCGGTGAAAAAGCGATGTAGAACTTTGGTGTTGAAGCCCCCAGTAATGATTAAGAATTTAAACACAAGCCCTTTATGATGGTCAAAATCGCCAATCTAAGCCACGGACTTATCCACAACACGAAAGTCATACTTACCCGTTGTCATCCTGCACACTTGTGCACTAAAGTGTAAATTACCAGAACGCGATTGTCAAGAGGTTTATGCTTTTTTTTCCTCTTCCATCGGTACACAAGGTTGTGAACCAGGCGTTTGGCTCAAATTCTCACGCTGAGCACGGCGCCTTTGGTGTCGTCAAAGAATAGCGGGGCGATGGTGACCTTGGGCGGGGTCTGCTTTTCGCCGACTTTTTCCTTGTAGAACACGCTGCCGATATACCAGCCGATGGAGGCTCCCATTAGTGTGCCCGCGACGGCGTCGGAAAACCAGTGGGCTTCTCCTTTTGCGCCGAGCACCATGCTTGTTGCGATATAGCCCGCATACAGGGCGCAGCCCGCCACGACGAGGGGCTTGTCGCGGTTGTAGCTTGCGATGCTCATGGCCATGGCCGCGTTGGTCATGGAATGCCCCGAGGGCCAGCCGTAAAATACTCCGCGCCTAAAAAATCCCCACTTGAAATCGCGGGAACGCTCGCCGCTGTTGAGTTCCGCGTCGGGGTGCTCGCGTGCCGAAATCGCTTTGAGAATATTGTTGTAGAGGAACGCCACGGCGGTAGCCTGCACGGCGACAGCGCCGGTGTTGTTCAGCGCGCGGTTGTCGCTGAAAAAATACATGTATCCCGGAACAAGAATCGGGAAGAACGTCCCCATCATCATGCCGGGAGTGAACGCGATGCCATACGCGAGCTGGTCCTGACGGGCTGCAAAACGGGCCACCATCAGGTCGTTGTTTTCCATCGAGAACTTGTACGTAAGCGCACCGCCGAGCATGTGGAACCCGAGCGGCCAGCCGAACGCACTCAGCAACATATTATGGCCTAGGTAATCGAACGGAGAAAGCTTTTGCGCGGTATCGACAGTCACCGAGGTTGTTACGGAATCTGCTTCGACAGCAGCGAAACCCGTGGCACAGGCAAAAGCCAAAACCACCATCCAACGAAGCGCTATTTTGTCTAGACGAAAAATCAAGATTTGACCTCGTTTATTATTTCGAGAGCGCCTTCACCCATTCGCGGACAACGGTTTCGGAATCCTTGACCTTGCTTCCGCGCACAGAAAGGGCGGTTTTCTTGTCGAATGCGGCGCCCTTCGTCTGCATCAGCTTTTCGAGCGTAGGGAGGCTCCCTGCACCGTCGGACGAACCCTCGTGAGAGAAGAACGCGTAGACGTTTTTGCCTTGCAAGTTCGCCTGCTTCAGGAATGTCATCACGGGCATCGGTACGTCGTACCACCAGACCGGAAAGCCGACAAACACGGTCTTGTAACGTTCCATTTCTTTGTCGCTCAGGGAGAGGTTTATCTCGGGATAAATATTTCCGTCCTTTTCCTTTTTGGCGACATCGACGGTCTCGTTGTAGGTAACAGGGTATTCTTCCTTGCGCAAGATGCGGGCGTAATCGGCTCCGACTTCGTCGGCAATCCAGTGTGCCATGCTCCGCAGGTGTCCAGACCAGGTGAAATACACGACCAGCACATCGCCTTTTTTCGAGAAATCCGCATCGGCGTTCTGGTCGGCCCTATTACGTTCGGCGCAGCCCACCAAGGAGAGCAGGGCAAGCGCGAACGTTAAGACCGGGACGAAAATTCTTGCGAGTTTTTTCATAGAGTGTTCCTTTGGGGCTATCTTTCTTAATTATAAATTAGATAAAAAAAACACCTATTCGCAATAGCAAAAATACGGCTGGGATTAACTGTTTTACGGTTCGGAAATTTTTATATTGTCAACATGGAAAAATTCCCCTACGACCGTGGCGACATCTCCTTTGAAATAAAATTATTCGACTGAGCGCACGTTTTTTTACCTTTCTTTCTGTTCGGTCGGGTCCTGGATCTTGATGACTTTCGCAGGGACGCCGCCCACCACGGCATAGGCGGGCACATCCTTCGTGAGAACGGCTCCCGCAGCAACCACTGCATATTCGCCGACGGTCACGCCCGGGCAAATCGTCACGTTCATACCAATCCAGGCGTTTTTCTTGATGGTGACCTTGCCGTAGGTGTACTTAGTATGCCGTTCGTTGAAATCGTGGTTGATTGTCGCGATACGCACTCCCGGAGCAATGGAAGCCCCGTCTTCAAACTCAATGCCGCCCGAGGCACTTAAGATGGCGGAATGGTTGATGAATACGCCCTTGCCGAACTTGACGCGGTTCCCGAAATCGCAAATGAACGGGGTCAAGATACGGATTCCGTCGAGGCTCCGACCGAAAAGTTCTTCCAAGTCCTTGACATAGCCGGGATCGTCGGGCAACTTGGCGTTGGCCTTGGCGCAAAGAACACGCGACCGCATCATCTCGTCAACGGCCTCCTTGAAATAACTTTCCCGTACATCGGTAGGTCCGCCGTTATCCATCAATTCGTAAACATAACCTTGTTTGTAATCCATACTCACTCCTTTAATAGGTGCTCGCCTGCGAGAAGATAAACCTCCACTTGTCGCGAACCTTTTTTAGTTTCATATCTTGTTGCAAGCGCCAGGTGTGGCGTCCGCCGCCATAAACAGCCGCATTTACCCGACTCTTGCCCTTGAGCGTTGCACAGTCGCCATCCACAGTCACAAAAATTTCGTCATGTTCCATGGAATAGTAGTTAAGTGTTCCATCCTTGACAGCATCCAGATATTCCTTCTTGTTCATGCGAGAACCGGTCATGTGCACAAGCTGAAAATCATCGTCATGGATTTCGTTCATAGTAGCCATGTCCTTTTGGACCATGGCCTTGCACATCTGCCCATAAAGAGCCTTGATTTGGGATTCGTCATCGGACGCAGCAACGACCGGCGACATCAAGAATGCCGCAGCAACAAACATATTCAACATACAGCGAATAAAACCCATTACATTTTACTCGTGAATCTTGTAATTATTCAGGAGCATTTCGCCCACGCCGGGAGCTTCCGGGTCGTGGGTCCCTTTCCCCTTGTCCAATACCTTGATTTGCTCCATTTCGTTTTCGGAGAGTTCAAAGTCAAAAATATCAAGATTCCCCTTGATGCGTTCCGGATTGGTTGACTTGGGCAATACAATGACTCCGCTCTGGATTTCAAAACGTAGAATCACCTGCCCTGCGTTCTTGCCGTATTTTTTTGCCAGCGCAACGACAGTCTCGTTGGCAAGCAAGCCCTTGTCACCGTGTCCCAGAGGATACCATGCTTCCAGCCTGACGCCTTGCGGGTCAAGAATCTTGCGCAGTTCACTCTGCTGGAAATAGGGGTTGCATTCCACCTGGTTCACGCTTGGAATTGTCGAAAAGCGAGGCACAAAGTTGTTCCAAATTTTCGGCGTCATGTTGCTTACGCCAATAGAACGAATTTTTCCCGTTTCCTTTGCTTCTTCTAAAGCCTTCCAAGCCCCTTCGACATCACCGTAAGGCTGGTGCAGCAAGTAAAGGTCCATGTAATCCATGCCCAGGTTCTTGAGGGATGTATCGACACCTTTCTTGGCCGCATCGTAGCCATAATCCTGCAGCCAGAGCTTGCTTGTAATAAAGACTTCGTCGCGCTTGATACCCGAATCGCGGACGGCCTTGCCTACATCGCTTTCATTCATATAGGCGGCTGCCGTATCGATATGTCGGTACCCCGCCTTGAGTGCGTCCAGCACGGCACGGTAAGTTTCGCCACCGTTCGGAATCATGAATACGCCAAATCCCACTGCCGGAATTTCGACACCGTCGTTCAACCTGATTCTTTCCATAACACGTCTCCTTTTATAGATAATATAAACCTTTGAGTCTACTCTAAGTCAAGTCTTTTTTCATAAATAGACATAGTTATACATTCTTTCGCTTATTTTGCACACTGTGCAATTATGTTCTTGCATTTGCATTTCAAGAAGGTATTTTTAGCATGTACCAAAGGCAAACGCTACAGCGAGAACTATTAGGAGAATCATGGATGAAACGTAAAATGTTAGAGCTTTCGCTGTTTATTCCACCGAGAATGTCGCCTTCACGTTCCCTTTGCCGAGGATCTGCTGGAGGCGTTTCTTGTTCACGTTGTCGATACGGGCAAGGCGCGTGAAATTCCAGGAATTCTTGTCGTAGTAGATGGTGATGGAATTGCCCTGGTAAAGGATGATGTCGCCTGCATCGGTGTCGATTTGCTTGTCGTTACGCGGGAAACTGCGCGGCAGGTCAGCCACCTTCTCGAAGCTGCCGTAGTCGTGCATGTCGAGCGTCATGTCGCCCTGCGTGAGGAATTCGGCGAAGGCCTTGGCCGAGGAATTTTCTTCGAGCGTTGCCGTGAAGGTGGTGTCGTTCACATGGATCTTGAGTTTCACGGGAGCCTCCGTTTGGGCAGATGAACTTGTTGGTACTGCGCCGGGCGTTTTACTGGCAGACGATTTTGGCATCTGGGTTTCAGGTTGCGTCGAATGGCTCGCAGCATCGCTACAGGCCACCAGAAAGAACAACGCTATAAGGATAAAGTTTCGCATACACTCAATATAAATAATTGTGCGAGCGATTCAAAATACTTATTTGCTATGACTCACTATGCCTTTTGCGCATAGTGAACCGCTGGCGAGGACCGAAACAAGCGTCAAAACGGCACCCACAACTAGGACGATCGAGACACTTGTGGCAATGTCCCCCATGCCGACCAGCGGAGAAACGATTCCGCCCATCAAGAAGCCCGATGCCCCGATGGCCGCGGCTGCGGTGCCTGCATTTGCACGTTCCGCATTCAATGCCAATGCGTTTGCAGGGGGCTGACTCATGCCGAACATGAACGTAAGCCCCATGAAAGCGACCTGCAGAAGCGGGAGTAAAGCGTGCGTCATGAGTGCGGCAGCAACAGCAATTGCGAAAACGAACATTCCCGTACCCGCGATTTTCAGGGCCTTGAATTCGTTGCCGACTTTCCCCGACAACGCGCAACCGATAGCCGTGAAAACGGCATTCAGCGCAAAGCACAGGCTAAAGCCGACAGGCGAAAGGCCGTAGATTTTTTGGTAGATAAAGGGCGAAGACGCGATATACCCGAACAAGATAATCATTGGGAATGTGCATACTAAGAAATACGATACGTAGGCGCGGTTCTTGAACACTTTTGCATACAAGCTAAAGCTCGCAAAGACAGATTTTTTGCTGCGACGTTTTGCCGGGAGCGATTCCTGGAATTTCCCTGACATAAAGAGCAACAGCGCTCCATACAGGAGCAACACCGCGAAAGTTCCCTTCCAGCTCATGAAATTCAGCAAGAATCCGCCTAGCACCGGGGCTATAATCGGAGCGACTCCGTTCACAGCGCTCACCATGGCAAGGAACTTGGTGAGGACGGGGCCACGGTAGGAATCCGCCGAAATGGAACGCGCTATCACGATGCCGCCGGACGCCGCCATGCCCTGCAACAAACGAAACACGTTGAAGGTTACGATATTCGGTGCGACAATGCAGGCGACAGTTCCGCAAACAAAAAGCAACAGACAAACTAGCAACAACTTTTTGCGCCCGTACTTGTCGCTCAGCGGGCCTACAAAGAGTTGCCCCACCGAAAGTCCGAGCATGCTCATGGTGAGGCTCAGCTGAGCCATCGAGGGGCTTGCCGCAAAGTAATCGGCAAGGCTCGGGAGGGCCGGCAAGTAAAGGTCCGTCACGAAGGGGCCAAACGCCGAAAGCAGCCCAAGCAACAGCATAAGGAAAGTGAATTTCTGTTTTCCGCTCATAAATTCCTCTTGACGAAACCGCACGGAATCGCCATAAAAAAAGCCCGCAAAGCCTTACAACTGGACTTATGCGGGACCGCTACACGTTGATTTCGCAAGCGAATTTAGGAAAAAATTTTTCCGTTGGCAAGTTCTTGACAAAGGCAAAAAATATTTTTATTTATGGGCACGAAATTTCATTGCGTATAATGGTTCAGCGTGAAACTCAAACATCAGGGTTTTGCGCCTTTTTTATTGCGCAGGGCCCGCAACAAAAGAGGATAAAATGGACTTTTACATGAAACTCCCGCGCGGCAAACGTGAATTCACCCTTTTTCTCGTGACGCTTTCGATTATCTCGATGAACATCATCGCGCCGCTCATCACCTGTTTCGAGATGGGCTTTAGCATGGAAAGCTGGGCGCACGTATTCCCGATTATGCCGATACTCTGGCCGTGTGTCATCGCGACGGTGCTTGTCACATATAAGCCTGCAGCGTTCCTGACTTCAAGGCTTACGCAGAAGGGCGACAGTTTCCATGCGGTAATTACACTCAACATCATGTGCACGGTTTTCCTGATGTCCATCATCTTGACGATTGTAGGCACCTAGGTCGGAAACCGCGAAATTACAATGGAGCCGCTGGTAAACTTCTTTTACAAGTGGCCTCGCAACTTTGCCATTTCGCTCGCAGTAGAAATCTTGATCGCGCAGCCAATTGCCCGCCGCGTGATGCTAGGCCTGCACAAGTACCGCGACGCCCGCCGAGAAGTCGCAGTTTCTAACTGAGCCGTAAATAATCTCAAAAAGCAACCAAGGTCACAATTTGTGACCTTGGACAGCAGCGATAATTGTCGCGGTTAGATGACTTTTGCTTACTTCAAATTCGTCTTGAAGAATTCTTCCATCTTGTCGTAGGGAATTCTACCGTTCACGTCATCGTAGAGGTCCACGTGAGAGGCTCCGGGGATGACGAGGAGTTCCTTGTTGCCGACGGTCTTGCTCCAGTTCTTGGTGGCGTCGAGTTTTGCGGGGACGTTCGCCTTCTTGCCGGTCATCTTTTCGAATGCGCCTTCGCCGAAGTAACGGCTGTAGGCCTTTTCGCCGTGGATGATGAGCACCGGGTTACGGATTTCGTCGGCGTATGCGAGGAGTTTCGTGTTCAGGAGCGAGGTGCCTGCGGAGGCGGCCCAGCCCTTATTGCTGTTGAGGGAACGCTTGTGGTAGCCGCGCGGGGTCTTGTAGTAGGTGTAGTAATCCTTGACAAAGTAAGGTGCGTCGTCCGGGAGCGGGTCAATAACACCACCGGCCAGGTCGTACGTGCCGTTCTTGAAGTCCTTGGTGCGCTGGGCCATCAGAGCCTTGCGGGCCTCATTGCGGGCGTCGGCGTTGTTTGCGGAATCGAAGTAGCCGTTTGCAGTCACGCGGCTCATATCGTACATGGTGGATGCAACGGTCGCCTTGACGCGGGTGTCGATGCCGGCAGCGTTAATCGCCATGCCGCCCCAGCCGCAAATGCCGATGATGCCGATGCGTTCCGGGTCAACGTTGTCGCGAGTCGAGAGGAAGTCCACGGACGCCATGAAGTCTTCGGTGTTGATGTCCGGGCTGTTCATGTAGCGCGGCTCGCCGCCCGATTCGCCGGTGAAGCTCGGGTCGAATGCGATGGTCAGGAATCCGCGTTCCGCCATGTGCTGGGCGTAAAGGCCGCTAGACTGTTCCTTGACGGCACCGAACGGGCCTGAGACTGCAATCGCGGGAAACTTGCCGTTCACCTTGAGGCTCGTGTCCTTGGGCACGAACATGTCGGCGGCGAGTTCAATGCCAAAATGGTTCTTGAAAGTGACCTTGGAATGTTCGACCTTGTCGCTCTTGGGGAATACCTTGTCCCATTCGGCGGTGAGCGTAAGCTTGTTCATATTTTCGTCCTTTGTCTGTTGTGCTGCGGAGGCTGTTTCTGTTGCGGGCTGTGCGGCCGGTGTGGCGGCACCCTGCGTATTGTTTTCTTTTTCGGGGCAGCATGCCATCAGGGTGCATGCGGAAACCACGGCAAACGCCGCTTTTAAGAATCTGGATTTCATGATTTATCTCCTTGTTGTTAAACTTTTTTTCCCATGGCGAACGCCTTTTTTAGGAGCGCGGAATTCTTCTTGACGTCGCCCGCGCTTTCGGCACCTGTGGCGCAGAGGGCGCCCTTGAGCTTCACGCCGTCGAAACAGGCGATCCACCCCCCAATGCCGCGTTTCGCGATATTCATGGCTTTCGCGTCGGTGTCGGCGGCAGAAGTGAGCAGGTAAATTTCGCGGAACTTGTAATCGCTGGAATAGAGGGAATTCGCGCGGTCGAGCATCGTCTTGAGCTGGCCGCTCATCTCGTAATAGTAAATCGGCGTTGCAAACACGATGACATCGGCCGATTCCATCTTCTTGGTGATGGCGGGAGCGTCGTCCTTGATGACGCACTTGCCCTTCTTCTGGCAAGCGAGGCAGCCCATGCAAAAACCGATCTTCTTGCCGCGCAGCGACTCGAATTCCACCTTGTTGCCCGCCTCGGCGGCGCCCTTCGCGAACTCCTGCGCCAGGGTTTCGGAGTTGCTCCCCTTGCGCAAGCTGCTGGACAAGACCAATACTTTTTTCATAGGTTCCTCTCGGTTGAAGTCTTTACATGTTCAAATATACCTCTTTTTTTAGATATTGCAAATACTTTGTTTTCATAACTAGATATGCCTATAAGGCATAGAAAACAAGCTTTCACAAGCATTAGTTATTCCTTTCGGGCATTTTTTTGCAATTTCATACCCGCGGGGCTTGAATTTTATTAGTTTTCGGGTATGGAACTTCGAGTTTTGCGGTATTTTCTGGAGGCGGCGCGGTTGGGGAATGTCTCGCGCGCGGCGGATAATCTTTGCGTGACGCAGCCGACGGTGAGTCGCCAGCTCAAGGAGTTGGAGGAGGAGCTGGGCGAGAAGCTTTTCGAGCGCACGAACTACGCGATTCGGCTGACGCCTGCGGGGGAACTCTTGCGGGAGCGTGCGGAGGATATCCTTTCGATGGCGGACAGGACGGTGCAGGATTTCAAGTCGCTGAAGGAAGACGAGGTGGTGGGTGAAATCGCCATTGCCTGCGCGGAATCGCGGAACGTGAACTTTCTTTCGAAGTGCATCGCGATTCTCCGGGACGACTATCCGAAGATTAAGTACAACTTATATTCGGGCGACAGCGAGCGCGCCCTGGAAAAGCTGGACAAGGGCATTTTCGATTTCGCGGTGGTTGTAGATAACGTCGATTTGGAAAAGTACAACTGCCTTGCGGTGCGTTCGGTGGACCGCTGGGGCGTGGTGATGCGTCGCGACGACCCTTTGGCCAAGCGGGATTTCGTCGAGCCGAAGGACTTGCTCGACAAGCCGCTGTTGGCGTCGCGCCAGGCGATGGTGGCGGATTTACCGAAATGGTTCGGCGACGATATTTCGAGGCTGAACGTAATCGTGGGGCTGGATCTTTCGTACAACGGTTCGGTGCTTGCCAAAGAGGGCTCGGGCTACCTGCTCACTTTCGACGGCCTAGTGGATACGAGCCGCAGTTCGCGCCTGTGTTTCAGGCCGCTCATGCCCGAACTCACCACCAACATGTATATCATTTGGCGGCGGGGCCAGCAGTTCACTCGGGCGGGCGAACTTTTCCTCGATACGCTCCGGCACGTGCTGGGGGAATAGAAAAGATTAGAGGACTATTGTTCACGGGCATCGCTATCGATGCGGACTCCGGCGAGGTTGTGGGGCTGTACATTCTCCACCCGAACAATGTCGGGCGCTGCGGGCACATTTCAAACGCGAGCTATGCGGTGAAGAAGAACAAGCGTGGCCAGCATAACGGTGAATTTCTCGTAAAGGATTGCCTCGCGAAGGCCAAGGAAATCGGTTTCAGGATTTTGCAGTTCAATGCGGTTGTCGCGACAAATACATCTGCATTGAAGTTGTACAAAAAGCTAGGCTTTACGCAACTCGGCGTGATACCCAAGGGATTTTTGCTCAAGGACGGGAACTACGAGGACATCATCCCGCATTATATAGAACTTTAAAACGGTTGCGCGCCAGCAATCTGGTGATAGGCAACAAATATAAGAAACACGCACAAAAGACGGACGATGACGGAGCTTGCGCTGCTACAAGTACGATTGTTGTCGCGACAGACCATGGTACAAGAGCAATTACCGTTACAGCGGAATCGTAAAGATCCAACGCATGATGCTCTCGACAATCAGTCGATTCTTCTGTTGGCGACGTCAGTTGGTGTGTTAGAACAATTGTCAATGTCTGATTGCATGTCACGCAGGCCATCAATATGGACGTAGCGAGTTTAGATACAAAAGAATTTGTACAGGATTCTAGTTTTTGGATCTTTGATTTCAACGAATCTAGCAGCCGCGTTTCCTTGAAGATTCCGCCATAACACCCTGCGATGACGACAATGATGAAAACATTCACCATTGACAAAACTCCACCGCCATTTACCATTTTATTTAGTTCAGGGACGCCTGCACGATAGCCAAAAACAAGCATTTTAAAAATTTCGGGCAGCATGCAATTTTCAATAACGAAGGCTGTCACAAACGCACTAATTGCGCTACATAAAAGCACAAGCCAAGAGCGCAACCGTAAAACCGAAAGTACAACCATCAAAATCGCAGGGACAAAGCCCCACCACGAAAGCGTAAATTTCAACGAGAACAGACTCTCAGCAGAAAAAGCACTTTTCGATTCATCTAAAACAAATCCTGCTACAAGGTAAATCACACAACTCAACAACAGCGGAAGCCAAGTCGTTCTGAGCATGTTGCGAACATTCCGATAAATATCGGTTCCTGTAATATTTGCAGTCAAAAGCGCCATCGAAGAAATCGGGGAAAGTCGATTCCCAAAGTATGCACCAGAAAGAATCGCTCCGCCCGTCCACATGGGGCTTATGCCTAGGGGCTGAGCCGAAGTCGCACAGATGACCCCCATCGTAGCCGCAGTACCAAGCGAAGTTCCCGTCAAAAGTGACATTGCGCAATTCAGAAGAAACGTCACAAGAATAAAGCTTTGTGGGTGAATTAAATGCGTTGCGCAACTCACAATAACAGGAATTGTACCACTTGCACGCCAAAGAGAGGTCAAGACGCCCACAAGTACAAACAAAATCAACAATCCGCGGGTTGTTTTGATGCCGCGAGCGCACATCCCGAGTATTTGCGAAAATGAAAAAGAACGTCTTTTAGCAAGCCCGACGAGAATGCACAAGCCCGACAAAAGCGCAAGAATCATTTTAAAATTCAATAAATTCCAAATCACGGCGCCCAAAAATAGAAATGATTACAGCGCGCTGTCGAGTGCCATCATGAGCGTGAAGCCGACGGCGAAGAGAATTGTGCCTGCGTCAAAGTGGTCGCCTTCGCTCACTTCGGGGAGCATTTCTTCGACGACAACGTAAATCATTGCGCCTGCCGCAAACGAGAGCAGGTAGGGCATAAATGGCGAAAGGATTTCGGCGGCGATTAAGGTAATCAAGGCACCGATGGGTTCGACGGCTCCAGAGAGCGCCCCAAGTGCGAATGCTTTTTTGCGCGTTGCGCCTTCGGCTTTTAGCGGGAGCGAAACGACGGCACCTTCGGGAAAGTTCTGGATGGCGATGCCGATGGAAAGCGCAAATGCAGCTGAAAGTGTGATGGCGACATTTCCGGAAAGCCAACCTGCGAAAACGATGCCGACGGCCATGCCTTCGGGCAAGTTGTGGAGCGTCACGGCGAGCGTGAGCATCGTGGTGCGTTTGAGTTTTGCTCTCGGGCCTTCGGGTGTTTTGCTGCCCAAGTGCAAATGCGGCGTGATTTTATCCAAGATGAACAGGAATAAAATGCCTGCCCAGAATCCCACTGCGGCGGGTGCAAATGATAATTTCCCCAAATGTTCGCTTGCTTCGATAGCCGGGAGGAGCAGGCTCCAGACGGATGCCGCTACCATGACTCCGGCCGCAAATGCTAAAAGTCCGCGCTTGAGGTTTTGCTTCATTTGCCCACGGATAAAGAATACGCAGGCAGCGCCGAGAACTGTCCCTAAAAACGGGATGGTGAGACCTTGAATAATGGGTAAAATGGGTTGACTCATACGAGAAAAGATAGTATTAAAATGATGTGATTTCAAAAAATCACGCTGGAGTTTTGAAGGTCTAATTGGAGTAGCGTAAACGTTTGTGTTTTTGTATCGTAGACGCATGAATAAGATAAAGTCCTTTGTTATCGCGGCTTCTGCCGTATTACTTTTTACGACGTCCGCAAATGCGTGTCTTGCCGCCTGCAAGGAAAAGAAGCGGGATGAAGCTTACAGTAAACCTCTATCGGCTGCTGCGTTGCAGACTGTTATTGATAACGCTTTGCCGCTGAAGGCGGTGGACCCGGAACTTGGCGAACCTTATCAGGTCTACCCGATTGACGTAAAACCGTATGATAAGGATTTCCATGCAACGCTGATTGAATATCCTTATGGGAGTTCTCCGCGTGCGGTGACGCATGAACCGAATCCGCGAGGGATTATCTTGTACGTGCATGGTTATAATGATTACTTCTTCCAGGAAGAACTTGCGGAAAAATCGGATTCTGCAGGTTTTGCGTTCTTTGCAATTGACTTGCATTACAATGGTCGTTCGTATAGTGAAGGCGAGCCGCGCTCGGATATGCGTAGCGTCAAGGAATACTATGCGGAGTTGGATGCTGCTGTGGCGCTCAGCAAGAAGATTGCGTCGAAAGGCTCGAATGCAAAATTGCCGTTTGTCGTTCTCGGGCATTCGCAGGGTGGGTTGATCACGCCGAATTATCTGAATGAACGCAATAGCGAAGATTTTGCGGCTCTCGTTTTGAATAGCCCGTTCCTAGATTATAAAAATAGCTGGTTTGTTCGCAACGTGGCCTTTCCTGTATTTTCGGATATTGCGCTGTTGTTGCCCGATGCACCCGCTCCGAAACAGGAAGCCCCTAAGTACAACATATCTCTTTTGAAAAGTGAAAAGGGCGAGTGGGAATTTAATCGTGAATTGAAAAGCGATGAATGGCCGCAACAGTACTTTGGTTACCTCCGTGCGACAACTCGCGGCATCAAGTGGATCCATGCGGGAATGCAGATCAAGGCTCCTGTTCTCATGATGCGTAGCGGCTGCACGGTGAACACGGTCAAGTGGGATGACGACTACATGCGTTGCGACTGCATGCTTGATGTGAATCTCCTTGAAAAGTGGGCTCCGAAATTGGGTAGTGATGTTACGACCGTAACGATTGAGGATGGCATGCATGACTTGTTCCTCTCGCGCAAGGATGTTCGCGATAACGCTTACCGCACGATGTTTGAATTCTTGGATGGAGCTGTTTTGCGGAAGCAGATTGTCGTTGCGCAGAACTTTTAATAATTAGATTTTGTTTTAATCGGTTAGCGCACTTTCCTTGTCATGAGGGGAGTGCGTTTTTTAGGAGAAAAATATGAGTAAGAACATTTGGGATGTCTTTGCGCCGGTTTACGAATTCGCGATGCGTTCGCAGAAGGATATTTATGATTTTATGTATGGGCGGATTGGGGAGGTTGTGCGGGGCAAGGATGTGCTTGAACTGGCGACGGGCCCGGGGATGATTGCGCGGCATATTGCGCCGCAGGCGAATCATGTAGTGGCGACGGATTTTGCGCCGAAGATGATCGAGACGGCTCGCAAGGCGAAGAATCCGGAAAATGTGCGCTTTGAAGTGGCTGATGCGACTTCGTTACGGTTTATGGACAAAGCTTTTGATGTCGTCGTTATTGCGAATGCGCTCCACATTATCCCAGAGCCTTCAAAGGCGCTTGCGGAAATCCGCCGCGTTTTGAAAGATGACGGCGTGCTGATTGCCCCGAACTTTATATTCCCTGCTGACGGTAAAAGAAACTTGTGGCAAAAGCTTTTGAGTCTTGTCGGTGTCCGCTTTGCGCACGAATGGACGGAAGACGAATACAAGTCTTTTTTGAAAGGGAATGGCTGGACGATAACGGAAAATTGCGTTATTAAGGGGCGGATTGATTTAGCGTATGTGGAATGCGGGAAATAGAAAATCGCGTACTAAAAACAGAAAATTGCCCCGGATTTCTCCGGGGCAATTTAGTAGGTGGTTATTGAATGAGTTCTAATTTACTTCTTGGAGCTTGAGCATTTTGCCGAAGAGGCCGCCCTTTGCTTTGAGTTCTGCGGGGGAGCCGGTTTCGACAACTTGACCGTTTTGCAGGACCACGACCTTGTCGGCATTTGCGATGGTGCGCATGCGGTGGGCGATGATGATGACGGTCTTGTTTTGCACGAGTTCCGAAATGCTTTGCTGAATCTTGGATTCGTTTTCGACATCGAGGCTTGCGGTGGCTTCGTCAAGGAGCACGATGGGGGCGTCCTTGAGGATGGCGCGGGCGATGGAGATTCGCTGGCGTTCGCCGCCGGAGAGCGTGTCGCCGTTTTCGCCGATGACGGTGTCGTAGCCTTGCGGGAGTCTTTGGACAAAGTCATCGCAGTTGGCGAGTTTTGCAGCTCGCAGGATTTCTTCGTCGGTGGCGTCGCGTTTACCGATGCGAATGTTGTCGCGGATGGACGTGTTGAACAGCACGACATCCTGGAAGACGATGGAGAAGTTTTTGAGGAGCGTTTCGGGATCGATTCTCGAAATGTCCTGGCCGCCGAGCGTGATGGTACCGCCTTGAATGTCCCAGAAGCGGGCGGCGAGCTTTGCTGCGGTTGTCTTTCCGCTGCCAGACGGGCCCACGAGTGCGGTGATTTCGCCTTGCTTGGCGGTGAACGAAGCCTTCTTCAAGACTTGCTTTTCTTCGTTGTAGTAGAAGTCAACGTTCTTGAATTCAATGTCATAATCAGCGGGCTCAAACTTTGTGGAACCGCGCTGGACTTCCATATCGTCCATTTCCTTGAATCGCTTGAGACGAACATCCAAGAAGAATAGTTCCGTCATGTTGTTTAGAACGAGATAAATGGGGCTGTAAATCGTCGATGCGCAGACGATGTACACGAGATAATCAAATACGCTTAATTTGTCTTGTGCAAGGAGGATAGAACCGAAAATGAGAACGGAAGCAAGTCCGAGTTTCAGGAAAATCTGGGCGCCGTTCAAGATGACACCAGACATGAATTCGCCTTTAATCTGGGAATGTTCATAGAATTTGGAGTGATCATCCAATGCTTTGCAGACTCTTTCTTCTTCGCAGTAGGACTTGATTTCTTGAATATTTTCAAGGCTTTCCTGAATGTCTTCGGTAATGACGCGGGCCGCATTGTAGGTATGCTTGAAGTTTTTGAACTGTAATTTGCGGGACAAGTAAATGAGCAAGCCTGCAAATGGTGCTACCCACAAAAGTGCAGCAGCCATCAACGGGTTGTAAATGATGAGTGCGACTGCGCAGATAACGAGCATCGCGGCGACTGCGAAAATTTCAGGAACGGCGTGCGAGAAAATCATTTCAAGTGCGTTCACGTCATTCATGATGGTCGAAGTCAAGTCGGAAAGGTCCTTTTTGCCAAAGAAGGCGAGCGGGAGCTTGCGCAACTTTTCGGCAAGCGTGATGCGACGTTTTTTACATTCCGAATAGACAGATTCGTACGTGCTGTCGTAAGAGAGCGCATAGATGAAGTACATGACAAGGTAAATGACGACCGCAATTGCTATGTAAACCCAGAAATTATGCGGTTCTGCCGACGGATTTTGCATTTTCGCCATGAATTCCTTGAGGAACAGGAATACGAACGAAAGCGGGAGCATTAACGAGAGGTAATGCCACGTTGTCCAAAATACGCCTTTGATAAATGTTTTTGTACCTTCATCAGAGAGGACAAAGCGATTTTTGATCCAATTATACATTCTTGCCTCCGATAGTCCAGCTGACGGACTGCTGATAATCTTGCCACATCTTGGCGAATATGCCACCCTTTTCGACGAGTTCCTTGTGCGTGCCGCGTTCCACGATTTCACCGCCTTGTACGACGAGAATCTGGTCGGCATTCACGATGCTTGTGAGTCTGTGTGCAATCATCAAGACTGTTTTGCCCTTGGAAAGCGTTTGCAATGCTTGCTGGATAAGGCTTTCGTTTTCAGGGTCTGCAAATGCGGTGGCTTCGTCGAGAACGACAATCGGAGCGTTCTTGAGGATGGCGCGTGCGAGGACGATTCGCTGCTGTTCACCACCGGAGAGGTATGTACCCTTGCTGCCGATGACGGTGTTGATGCCTTCGGGCAAGCGGTCAATGATTTCGCGGCATTGGGCGAGATCGAGTGCCTTGTTGACGCTTTCAATGGATGCCTCAGGAGTTCCGTAACGGACGTTTTCCAAAATACTCTTCTTGAAGAGTCGAGTATTCTGGAAAACGAATGATGTGTTTTTCATGAGGACTTCTTGGGGTATTTCCTTGATGGGCGCGCCGCCGACTAAAATTTCACCATCGTTGGCATCGAAGAATCTCGGGACGAGCTTTGCAATGGTGCTCTTGCCGCCGCCAGATGCACCGACGAGAGCGACTGTTTCGCCTTCCTTTATTTTGAATGAAATGTCATGAAGGACTTCATTTTCTGTGCCGGGGTAGGTGAACTTGACATTCTTGAATTCAACATCGAAATGCTTGACTTCTTGCGGGTTTGTCGGTGTAGCAAGTTCCGGGTAATCTGTCAACGATTCAATGCTACCAATGGCGAGTTTTGCCTGGTTTACGGCTTGGCTCAAGTACATGCTGCGCATGACGCACTGCGAGAAAACGGGGGTCACGAGAACGTAGAGCATCAAGTCCACGATTGTTGCGGCGATGTTGCCCGAACTCGTTGCAATCAGGAATGCCGTGGGAACAAGGATGAGGGCGACGCCGTTGATGAGCGTCGTGTAAGAGCACATGATGAACTTCCAACTGCTGGAATATGCAGTGACCATTTGATGGTAATCATCAATCGTTTTATAGAAATTCTTGAAGGAGAAAATTGTTTGTTGGAAGACTTTCACGACGGGGATGCCGCGCACGTATTCGACCGCTTCTGTATTCATGTCTTCGAGAGACTTCATGTACTTTTGCATAAAGTCCTTGCTCTTGTTCATCTTGGAGCCGAGCGTGATGATGGCGTAGGCAATTGGGACGAGTGATGCGATGCCAAGACGCCAATCGAAAATGAACAACAATACGAGCGAGGCGATGGGAACGACGATGGTCCCTGCTAAATCCGGGAGTTCGTGCGCCATGAATGTATGTGTGACGGCGGCGTTATCGTCAATGATTTTACGGATGCGTCCGGTGGGGTTCTTGTCGAAAAAGCCAAGCGGGAGCTTTAGCAGTTTTTTCATGGTGATTCTGCGGATGTTGCCTTCGATGCGGAAGGCGACTAAGTGCGAACAGATGAGGGCAGAAAAGTAAAGCACGACGCTCGCTGCCGAGAAAATGACGGCCATCAATGCGTAATGCTTGACCATATCGTATGAAATATTGCCTGTGTCTGCGAATAATTCACGGACGATGAGCCATACATATATAAAGGGAGCGATCCCAGCGATGGAACTCAATGATGAAAATAAAAGTGCAAACGGATATAAAATTTTTCGCGATTGCATATAAGGTGTTAGTCTTTTGAAAACACTCATAGTTACCTTCTGTTTGTTTTTCGCACCAATTTTAATTTATTGAGGTCTTGTTTTAAAGGCTATATTAGTCATATCTAACTTTTTGGATTGGTTTGGGTCCATTTGGAGTTGAGGCGGTCTTTGGGGATTTCTAAAATGCGGGCGAAACTTAAAAGGTGTATAACACTAGGAGTCATGAATGAACAAAAAACTTATTGCAGTTACTTTTGCTGCGAGCCTTTTTGCAGCATGCGGTAGCGATTCTTCGAACAACGCAAGCTCTGATTCGGATGATTACAAACGCGAATTTGCAACTTCCATTTCGACTGGTGAAACGATGTTTATCGGCACGATGTCTTTGGAACACACGGATGATTTGGGCAAGGACTTTGTCGAAGTTGGTACGCGTGCAGGCGTTGTCTATTACGATAATTCCCTGTTCATCGCTGATTTGGATGTAGGTTCTATTTCCCGTTACAGCCTGGCTGAAAACAACAAGCTTGGCAAGGTGACTGCAAAGCTCTCTCTCCCGGGAACTTGGGTGAACCACATTTATTTTGTCAACGAGGAAAAGGCTTATTTGGGCGGCATGCTCGATTCCTTGATTATCATCAACCCGAAAACCATGAAGAAGACGGGTGCCATTGATCTTTCCAAGTACAAGGATAAGGACGCTCTCGTGGTGAGCCCGGGAACTGGCGTGATTGTTGACGGTCGCCTCTATGTGGGCCTCTTGCAGAACGTGAGCGATTATGCTACGGGTAACGAAGCTCAGGTCGCCATTATTGACGTCAAGAAGGATAAAGTAATTGATGTTGCGAAGGATGACCGCATTGCTGCCGTGGGTTCCTTGGATGACTCCCAGAACCAGGCGTTTACGGTGCTTGACGGTTACATCTATTGCTACAGTAATGCTTCTTGGGGCTACGCTCCGGGCCAGGTTGATGGATTCTTGCGTATCAAGGTGGGTGAAACCAAGTTCGATGAAAAGTATGTCTGGAAGGTCAGCGAAGAAGTTGGCATTAAGAACCTTACGGAAAAGGGTAACTTCAAGTATCTCTCTCCGGCAACGTATCCGTCGGAAGATGGCTATGTCTATGCTTTCTTGAACGTGATGGTCGATTTGCAGCAGACTTGGACGGACATGGATAGCTATCACAATAATACTTGCAAGCCGGTGCAGGTTGACCTTGCCAAGAAGAAGATCAAGGCTTTGCCGATTGGTTATTCTTCGAGCTGGGCTAGCTACGGCAAGTATGTTGAAGATGATGGCAACGTAATTTTTGCGGTCTCTACTGAAGAAGATGGCAATGCATACTTCCGCTATGATCCGAAGACGGATAAGGCTAAGAAAATTGCGAAGGCTGAACAGATCCCGATGTGGATTGTGCCGCTGAAGTAAGATTATGAGGCCTAACGGCTAAGCGAAAAAATCATGCGGGCGGGGCCCCAGCTCGGAGTTGCGAAGGCCGCACGGGCCCCTCCCTGCACCCTCCCCATCCTTGGCCGACGCTTTTTTCACTTTAGAAAATTTTTTGATAATGAATATCTATAAAAGAATGAGATTTGTGCTTGCTTGTGCCGCAGTTTTGACTGTGGCTGTTTTTGCGCAGGATGATGAAGTGACGCAATTCGATGATTTTGCGGATGAAAATGAAAGTCCGTCAATTAGCACGGATGCTGCAAATGTCTCGGTGAATGGTGCCGCAGCTGTGAAATCTTCTGCAAATTCGGAAGATGTCACGCGATTAGATTTGCTTTCGGTTGAGACGGAATCCGAAGCGGAACAGGCAGCCATTGCAAAACAGGTAGAAACGGTCTCTACGATTGATGCCGCTGAATTGCAAAATACGAGCAAGAGCGTTTCCAAGGCTATAAATTCTGCTTCTGGCGTGAAAGTGCGCAAGTCTGGCGGAATGGGTAGCGAAGGCAAAATCAATATTCGCGGCATGGAAGGCAAGAACATCAAGGTGCTTGTCAACGGTGTTCCTGTCGAAACGCAAGGAAATTTGGGACTTGACGATATTCCCATCGATCAAATTGCGGATGTCGAAGTTTATAAGGGCTACATTCCGGCGCGCTTTGCAACAGACGGCGCGGGCGGTGCCATTAACATCGTGACTAAGAAACGCCCTGCAAATTCGATTGACGCATCTTACAGTATTTCGAGTTTCAATACGCACAAGGCTTCTGTTGCTGCAAGCCATTTGATTGATAGCATTGCTGGCGCTGCAAGCCTTGAAATTGGCGTGTCCGGCTACTTCAACCATTCCGATAACGATTACGAATTTTCTTCTCCGTATATGAAAAGTTCTACGGGCGAAGATACGAGCGTTGTTCGCGATCATGACCATTACACTTCTTACAATGTGCAGGCTTTTGCGAACTTGATGAACGCCTGGTTTGACCAGATTTCGCTCGGTGCTAGCTTTGGTGCATTTGACAAGCAGATTCAGGGAGTTGAAAACCGCATTAAGGAATCGACATCTGAAGGTTATAATTTTGGAGCTTCGCTCGGACTGGACAAGAAGAATTTCTTTGCTGAAGATCTGAATTTCAGCGACCATTTTTCGTTTGGCTTTGCCGAAAATAAAATCGTGGATACGAGCCGAGTCCATTGCCGAAACTGGTTCAGTTGCGATACGGCGCAAAAGAACGTAGGTGAACTCGTGTCCATGGGACTCCCGAGATTGCGCACAGTAGAGATCTATGATTTCAACAACTTGCTGAATTTTGATTATCAGTTTGTTAAAGGTCAAAAGATTTACTGGAATACGCTCGTCAAGTACCACAAGGAAAATCCTGAAGACGATTACGGCTCTGAAAAGGCTCAGTTTAACACGGCGGGCCTTCCGGGAGAAGTTTTCTCGGTGACGACAGGGCTTTCTCTTGAAAATAATTTCCTTGATTCACGCCTCCAGAATCTTCTCGGTTTCAAGTTCCATTATATGAAGGCTAAAATTTCGAATATGCCGACGAGCCTTCTGATTGAACCTGCGGTGGAATCGAACGATTACCATGATTTCAGTTACGATGAAAGTTTTATGTTCAAGGTGGCAAAGCCACTTTCCATGAAGGCGTCGTATCAGCATGCTGTGCGCTTGCCGACTCCTGAAGAACTCTTTGGCGATGGCATTCGCGTTAGCGCAGCGACAAGTCTCAAGCCTGAACAGGCTGATAACTTCAACTTTGGAATTTCTGTGGATTTGCAGGAATTGCCGCTCGTGACGAGACTCCGCTTTGATGGTGATGTGTTTTATTCGTACTACAAGGATAAAATCCATTACATGAGTTCGGCACAGATGTCTACGCCTTACTTTAACATGAATCCGATTCGTGCCTGGGGCTACGAAGGTGATGTGAAGTTGGATGTCAATGAATGGGTTTTGCTCGGGACGAACTGGACTTTCCAGGACTTGCGTAACATGAAATATACGGCAAAACAGGGCGTCCCCAAGAAGGCGATTGTGCCGAATATTCCGCGATTCTTTATGAACTATCTTGCGGAATTCCATATTGGCGATTTGTTTGGCAAAGAAGACTTCTTGAAAGTCTGGTGGTCTGCAAATTATACGGATGAATATTTCTACGGCTGGAAGATTAGCTCCCGCCAGAGCCGTAAAATTAAATCCTCGTTCACGCAAGATGTAGGCGTTGAATATTCCCTTTGGGATAATAAACTGGGCTGGAGCTTTGAAGTCGATAACATCACGGATAGCGAATCGTTCGATAAGTTTGGTGAAAGTAAACCGGGTAGGAGTTTTGCAACAAAGATTCGCTACAGCTTTAAATAGAAGGAGGTTATAGGAATGTGTTTGTCTGAATTACAGGAAAATCAGAAGGGCTTGATTCAAAAGATTAACGGGGATTCCCGTTTCGTTTCTCGCGTCGTGTCGATGGGGCTTCCGCCGAGCAGCCCGTTCTTGGTATTGCAAAATGATGGGCGTTCTCCGGTTCTCGTGTATTCGCACGATACGATGATTGCGATTAACCGCAAAGAATGTATGCAGATTGACGTGGAGATGGCATGAGAACGATTGCTTTGCTGGGACAGCCGAATTCTGGCAAGTCCACTCTTTTTAATGCATTGACTGGTTCGCATCAGCATGTTGGTAACTGGCCTGGAAAAACGGTGGAAAGGGCAGAAGGCTTTTTCACGCAGGGCGAGGAGCTTTATCGCGTTGTCGATTTGCCGGGTAGCTATGGGCTTACGGCAAACTCTGCCGAAGAGGTCGTAACGCGTACTTACATTGAACATGGTTACGCGGACATTGTCTGCGTTATTGTTGATGCGTCGCAGCTGGAACGCAGCCTTTACATGCTTGCGGATTTTGCGGGCGTGAAAAGCCCGGTGATGCTTGTGCTCAACATGATGGATGTTGCCGAGCAGAAAGGTAAAAAGATTGACGTCCAGAAAATCGAAAAGCTCTTGAACATTCCGGTGCTTGGCTTTACGGCGGCGAATCTGGATGGCTATCCGAAATTCTTTGAAACGCTGAATCGTGCGATTGAAAAGAAGGCTAAGATTTCGTCGGATAAAATCCGTGAAATTGCTCTACGTGAAGGCGACAAAGCGCGTGTTGCAAATCTGAAGAAGCTTGAAGATTTGATTGCGTCTCTGAAGTTTGAAAATCGCGAAAAGTTCTGGGTAGCGTCAAAGCTCTTGGAAAATGATTCGCTTGTGCGTTCGGAAGTCGAAACGGCGGTGACACCGGAACATTGGAAAGAAATCAAGGAAATTCTGGATTCCGAAGGTTCTGATGGCGGACTTTTGACGGGCGAAGCGAAATACCGCTTTGTTTCTGAAGTTCTTCGTGATGCATCTTCGGGCGAGGAAAAGACTGTAAAGCTTTCTCGCTTTGATAAGATTGCGACGCACCGCATCTGGGGTAAGATTGTCGCGTTCTTTATTCTCGTGTTTACGCTTGCCGTGAGCATGATGATTGCGGTTCCGGTTATTGCGGGTAGCTTTGGGTTCCAGCATGTGGCAGAACCGTTTGTGGTCCAGATGTGTGAAAAGCTTGGCTGGTGGCCTTCTGTGGCGTCGTTTATCAATGGCGTTATCATTGGCGGCCTTGCTGTGACTGTCGCCATGATGAGCTTTGTCTTTGCGATTCTCGTGACGTTTGGCTTGATGGAAGATACGGGTTACTTGGCAAGATCTTCGTATGTGTTTGATTCGTGGCTTTCGAGACTCGGTTTGCATGGCAAGGCTTTTATGCCGCTATTTTCGGGGCTTGCTTGCACGGGCGGCGCTGTATGCGGTACGCGTGTTTTGGATACGCGTGGGCAGCGCTTGTTTGCGATGGTGCTTTTGTGGTCGATTCCGTGCGGTGCTAAAGTCTCTGTGGTGCTTTTCCTTGCGTCTGTTTTCTTTGGCTCTGCGGCTCCGCTGTTTGGCGTTGTCTATGTGGCGATGATTTTTGCGTCGTTCTGGCTCTCGTCTAGACTTTTCGGAAATAAGCTGATGCCTGTGAACGAACGCGTGGGCATGATTATGGAACTCCCGCCGTACCATAAGCCGCATTGGAAGATTTTGTTCAAGACGGTTGCTCGCAATGTCTGGGCCGTTTTCAAGAAAGCGATTGTCGTGATTTGGGTTGTGTCGCTCTTGTTCTGGCTTGTTTCGTATTCGAAAGACGGCGTTGTGGAACATAGCGTCCTTTACACGATTGGAAATGCGATTGAACCGTTTACGCAGATTTTCGGCATGCGTTGGCAACTGTTTATCTCATATTTGGGCGGTATCTTTAGCAAGGAGGCGTCGCTTGGCGTGATGAGCGTTGTTTTCGCTAGCACAAGTGATGCGTTCTCTCTTGTTGCCCGAAATGAGGCGGGTGCAAATCTTGCCGAAATGATGCGGGCTGTGGTCTCGATCCCGGAAGCTCTCGCGTTTATTTTTGCATCGATGTTCAATATTCCTTGCGTACTTGCGATGGGAACAACGTATCGCGAAACGCATTCCCTCAAGTGGATGCTTGCGATTGCGGGTTACTATTTTGCGATTTCGCTGGGCTTGGCGTTTATAGTTTACCACATTGCATTGTGGGTGCTTTAAGGCTTCTTCGAAAAACCCAGACTACAATAGAAGCGGGTATGGCGTGCCGAACGGTGCGCCATACTTGTTTTTATGTCTCGTCATTCTGAGCCAAAGAGTTGGGCGATTAGCCCAATCCAGTGCAGAACTTAACTGGATCCTTCATGCTACGCATTCAGGATGACGAGAGCGAAAAGTTATCCTTGTCTAATTGGATTGTTTTAAAACTCTTTAGAGTAGAAGAATTGTAGGTGCTTAATTTATTTTTACTCGTCCATGTTGGAATTGGGACTTTCGAAAATGAAAAAGAAAATTGCGTTTTCTGTTGCGTTGTGTTCTGCTTGTGCAATTGCACAGACTGATGAAGTTACAAGCTATGACGATGCGTTCTTTGATGAACCCGCAGCAGTTAGTGAAAATCCTGCTCCTGCTGCTTCGAATTCTAAAAGCACTGCAAAACCCTCGGATATTACGGTTCTTGACGGCTTGTCTGTTGAAGATGAAAGTGAAGCGGAAACATCTCCAGTTGATACAAAGACGAAAGCTGAATCCGTCAAGGTCTTGGATACAAAGGAACTGCATGGTTCCAGTGCAACAATCGCCGAAGCGACAAATCGCTCAAGTGGCGTGAAAATCCGCCAGTCGGGCGGTCTTGGCGGCGAAAGTAAAATCAATATCCGCGGCATGGAAGGCAAGAATGTGAAAGTCCTTGTCGATGGCGTCCCTGTGGATAATGGAAATGGCTCACTTTCAATCAATGATATTCCTATTGACAAGGTGGATCGCATTGAAGTTTACAAGAGCTATGTGCCGGAACGCTTTGCGACGGATGGCATGGGTGGCGTGATCAATATCGTGACGCGCAATTTGCCCGAAAGTTCCATTGCTGGGTCGTATTCCTTCGGAAGCTTCAATACGCACAAGGCTTCCCTTGATGCAAAGTATGTATGGGTTGTAGATTCTACTAAACAGCGTTCTGTAGAAACAGGGCTTTCCGCTTATTACAACTATTCCGATAATGATTACAGATTTACGACGCCGTACATGGATACAACGGTGACGCGTGAACATAACCAATACTATAGCTATAACATTGCGCCATTTGTGAACCTGAATAATTTCTGGTTCGATAAAGTTTCTGTTGGCGGCTCTTATGCTAAATCGTTTATGCAGGTGCAGGCGACTTCGCATCGAGTGGAAAAAATGACGATGGATGGTGATGGCTTGGGACTTTCTTTGGGTGTCGAAAAGTCTAAGCTTTTTTTGGATGGCTTGTCCGCAGGCCTCGCTTTTAATCTTTCTACATCTGAAGCAAATTTAGTGGATACAAGCTCTGTGTATTTTTACGGCTGGGACAAGACCGATATACGCGTGTCTGATGAACCTTTGGGTGAACGCGCTATCGGGGCGCCCTCTTTAGCCAAATACTCCAAATTTTCTATTAATGTGCCGTGGAATGTCGCTTATTCCTTTAACGATAACCATTCCCTTACGTGGAGTGGCTTGTACAAATATGATTCCCAGAAATTTGAGGATGAGCTTACTTTGGTCCGGACGATCAATAATACGCCTTTTGATGGCTATGATTATTCTATTGTATCCGGCCTTTCCTTGGAAAACAACTTTTTTGATTCGCGTCTCCAGAATGTGCTTGGTGTGAAAGGCTTCTATTACAAGCTGAATGCCGATAATGAAAAAGACAAGATTACTCGATTGAAAAATGAGGATATTGATAAGAAGGATTTTGGCTATAGCGAAAACATAAGATGGAAAATTGTTGATGCCGTTGCGTTGCGCGCAGGCTTCCAGCATAGCTTGCGGTTCCCGACCCGTGATGAAATTTTTGGCGATGGACTTTATGTTGCGAGCGCCCCAACCCTGAAACCGGAAAAATCGAATAATTTTACGGCGGGCATTGATGTTGATCTGGATAAACTTCCGCTTATTTTGAAATTGTATCTTGAATGGAACGGGTTCTATTTGCTCATGGATGACCGAATTTACATTAGCCCGTTCTCTTCTACGCCACGTCCTTGCTATAACAGCTCTGGAACAAAGACGAAGGGCTTTGAAATTGAAGCCAACATTGATGTCAATGAGTATGTGAATCTTTCGTGGAATATGACGTTCCAGGATGTGCGCAGTCGGGAAGACGACCGTACGTATGGAATTTCTAAAGGATGGATTGTTCCGAATATACCGAGATTCTATACAAATTTTGGCGTGGAATTCCATGCAGGAGACTTGTTCTTTGCTGAAGATTTCTTCAAGGTCTATTGGCTTGCGAATTATACGGATGAGTATTACTACTCCTGGAAAGTTTCAAAGAAGCAGAAACGTATAATCCCGAGCGCGTTTACGCAGGATGTCGGTATTGAATATTCCATTTGGGCGAATAAACTCTCCTGGAATTTTGAATTGCACAATCTTATGGATGTAACAGCTTATGACAAGTTTGGTGAATCCAAGATGGGCCGCGCATTCTTTACAAAGTTGAATTTTAACATATAAACAAAGGATAAAACATGAAAAACCTCTTTAAAAATATTTTCTTGGCGGCATCGCTGAGCCTTGCTCTTTCGGCTTGCGGTGATGACACGGGTTCCAATGCCGATGACAACGGCTCTGGAAAGGATTCTGAATCCGCTAATTATGCGCTTTCGTTTAAAGTGGATAATGCTCAGTATTATGGCGTGGGCAAGTTCACTGATAACCAAAAGAAGCTCATTGAAAATTTTGATGAAGGTCCGTCTACTGGAACTGTTGCCTATTTTGATGGTGCAGTCTACACATTGATGGTCAGTGAGGATTTCTCGTCTACGACATTGTCTCGCTATGAACTGGATAAGAAAGGCCGTATGCCGGAAAAGGCTACGGCAACGTACAAGATTACGTCCGGTCCGTCTCTCATGTTCATTTTTGTGGACAAAGATAAGATGTATGTCGAAGAACCGTATGGTGACAAGCTTACCGCTCTGAATCCGAAAACTTTGAAGAAATTGGGCGAGGTGAAGTTTACACCGGATAAGGGCGCTCAGCTTGCGGCTCCGAGTTCCGCAGTTATTCGCGATGGCAAGATCTATGTCTCGCTTGCTCAGATGATCGATATTGAACAGGGTGTCGGCTCCCCGTATGGTACTGTTGCTATTGTTGATATTGCTACAGATAAGGTCGAAAAGGTTATCAAGGAAGACAAGACGGCTTATCTTGGTATTTATGACGATATGAATAACACGATGGCTTTTGTTGATGAAAATGGCGATATCTACTTCTATGCTATGGCCATGTTCGGCATGCTCGGCGAAGATTACAAGGAAGGTTATGTCCGCATCAAGAAGGGCGAAACGGAATTTGATAAGGATTACGTCCTTCGCTTGAATGAATGTGCGTATAAGGGAAAGAGAGTCGAATTTGGTGGCCTTATGACAGGTGGTGCTTATGCTGGTGACGGCAAGTATGTTGCCTTGTTCGGTACTTTTGAAGACCCGTCGAATATGAACAATTATGAATGGCAGCCCATCCTCATTGACTTGAAGAAAAAGAAGATTACAAATCTTGACCTTGGCCCGACGCTTTCCTGGCTCGCTCCGTCAATCCACCTTGACACGGATGGAACGGTTATCTTTGGACATAACGATGGTAAAAAGTCCGCTATTTACCGTTACGATGTAAAGGCTAATAAGCTTAAAAAGGAAATGGATGTTTCTTCTGGCGATGCTTTCTTCATCGTTCCTACTAAGGACTAGTTTTATTTAGGCTTATGATCTTCTAAAAAATCCAGACTCCCATAGAAGAAAAAGTATGACGTGCCGAACGGTGCGTCATATTTTTTATGGTGAATGCTGGGCCAGTGCTGAAACAAGAAGCGCCGGGCTTTGTACCCGACGCTGATTTTTACTAAGGAGAGCTTTTTGCTAATAGATGAGAGTTATGAATTCCCTGATGCTCTTTGCTTGGAGAATCTGGTCGATGCTTACGGTCTTCTTGAGGTCTAGTGCAATCTTATCGACGAGTTTCATCAAGGTGATGGAATCACCACCGATAGAATAGAAGTCATCGTCAAGCGTGATGCCCGGATTCTCGAAAACGCTTTGCCAGAGTTCAAGCATTGCTTTTTCTTCATCGGAGATGTTCTCGTTTGCGGTTGCGCTTGTTGCATTTTGTGCGACCGCTGCAATGGGCGCTTCCGGAATCGGGAGCTGCTTCTTGTCAACCTTGCCGTTTGCAGAAAGCGGGAAGGATTCCATCGTGACGATTCTTGAAGGAATCATATAACCCGTGAGCGTTTTGGATATTTCGCTCTTGAGCGTTGCTTCTGCATTTTCGATATTGGCGCCGAGAACATAGGCGATGATTTGCTTGCCGCTCCCTGGGACATCCTTGAGTGCTGCGACGGCTCGTGTGACGAGTCCCGTGTGCATCAATGCGGCTTCGATTTCACCGAGTTCAATGCGGAATCCGTTGAGCTTGATTTGCGTATCGGAACGCCCGAGGAACTCGATGTAACCTTCGGTCTTGAGCTTGCCCAAGTCTCCGGTGCGGTAGATGCGGCCAAGTTTCGGATGGTTGATGAATGCCTTGCTTGTCTTTTCGGGATCGTTGTTGTAGCCTTTGGCAAGACCCACGCCACCAATGTAGAGGTCGCCCTGGACTTCTGGCGGGCAGGGCTTCAAGTCAGCGTTGAGCACGTAGAATGTCTGGTTCTTCATCGGGTAGCCGTAAGGTACGCAGTCCCATTCCGGGCGTACTTCGCTGAATGGGTAGATGATGGACCAGATGGCCGCTTCGGTCGCGCCGCCGAGACTGATGAGGTCTGCCTTGCAGCCTGCATTCTTTGATGTTGTGCAAATGTCAAGCGGGATGCGGTCGCCCGAAAGGAGGACCTTGCGGAGCGAAAGATTCCTTGAATCGTTTGCAGAAATGCGGTGTTTCATCGCCATGTCGAAAAGCACGGGGACAGAATTCCAGACGGTCACGTTCTGTGTACTGAGAACTTCGCAGACTTCGCGCATGTCGCGCGCGTCGCTCACTAAAGCGAGCTTTGCGCCGCTGCTGAGAGCGCCGAATATGTCGTACACGGAAAGGTCGAAGCAAATCGAAGAAATGCCGATGAGCGCGTCGTTTTCGTTGAGGGCGAGTCGTTCGTTGACATCGATAATCGTATTTGCGGTCGCCCCGTGCTGCATGATGACGCCCTTGGGCTTGCCTGTGCTACCGGATGTGTAGATGATGTAGGCTTCGTCTTTGGGCGTGTTGATTGCCGGAAGTGCTTTGTTGCTGTAGCTTAAGATTCCCTTGGATTCGAGATAGGACTTTTTCAGCAGGAATTTGCAGTTGCCATCTTGCATGATGAAGTCTACGCGTTCTTTTGGGTACGAAACATCGATTGGAACGTAGACGCCGCCTGCCTTGAGAATGCCGAGAATGCTTGCGATTGTTTCCGGGATGCGCTCGCCGAGAACGGCAACGCGGTCACCGCGAATGACTCCGTTATCGTGGAGGTAATTGGCGATGCGGTTCGAAAGAATGTCGAGTTCCGCGTAGGTAAACGCTGAATCTTTCCCGACAACGGCCGTGCGGTCCTTGAAGTTCTGCATGGCGTTATTGACAAGCCCATGCAGCGTTTTTACAGGAGTTGCACCGACAGCGGGGTTGTAGTTATTCCATACGTTCTTGAGTTCCGGGAAATGGAGCTTGTTTTCGCCGTTGGCGATGTAACGGATGTTTTCGACAAAGTCCTTGAAAATCTGGTCGATGATTTCAGGCTCGAAAATTTCCTTGACGACATCCCAGGTCACATAGAGCTTTTTGCCCATTTCTCCAATTTGGTTGTCAATGAAAATTTGCGGAGTCTGCGAAATGGAATAGCGCAACTTGCCAAGAACTTCATAGTAGTTTTCTGGCGCGTCAAACAAGACGCAGGTGAAGACCACGGGCAAAATGGCCTTGCCGAACTGGTTCCTTGATTTGGCGAGTTCACGCATGATTTCGGTGCCGTCGTAAGACAAGTGCTCAAGACCGTCCATGATGCGCGTCTGCACGTCGGAAGCCTGTTTCCACAAGTCGTTTTCGTTCATCGAAAGTGCGAGTGGCAAGAGCTTCGTAAAGTCACCGATGATTTTTTCGACGTCCTTGTGGAACGGCTTGCGCTCGAATGCGGTCAGGTTCAGCACCATGTCTTGCTGGTTGCTCCAGCGTTCAAGAACCTTGGCGTAGATGGTGCAAAGCAGTGCTGACGGCGAAATGCGATGCTCTTTGGCGACCTTCTTGAAGTTGCTCCAGGTCTTTTTGCAGATAACATCTTGCTTTCGTACGATTGTGTATTCGGTGCAATCCGAAACTTTTTGCGCAAGCGGCACATGCGGGTATTCGGGGAATGTCGGCAATCGTTCCATCCAATACGCCTTATCTTCTTCATAGCGCTTTTCATCGCGAGAACGGGAAAGGTCGCGGACGTAGCGCTCGTAGGAGTAGCCGATGCGTTCTTCGAACGGCTGCTTGCGCAAAATGCGTCCCAGATCCGAGAAGAAAATCTGCATGCTGTCGCCGTCGCAAACCATCAAGTCGAAACTCACGAAAACGGTGCGGGTATCTTCGCCGTAATCGACGGCCTTGAAGGTGAATAGTGGCCATTCGTCGTGCTTGTATATGTGGTGCGAAAGATCGTTCCTGATTTTGAGTGTCTCGGTTTCACGTTCTGCCGAGGTGCATTTCACGACTTCCATCTTGTAATCGGGAACGTCGGTGAGAACCTTCTGCGTACCGTTGGGGAGGAAGATTGCGCGGAATGCGTCGTGCTTTTTTACGACTTTGCGGATGGCGTTTTCGATTTCGGGAACAGTGTATTGCGATTCGATTTCGAAGTAATAATGCGCGTTGTACTTGCCGAGTTCAAAGTGCTCGTTTCGCCCGTTCAGGTAGGCGAGCTGAACGCCTGTCATCGGGAATTCTCTGCCTTTGCCGGATTCGCCAGAATCCGTGGCGGAAAGCGCGTCGGCTGCACTTTTGGGAACAATCATGTCTTCGACGGATTCGGCAAAGTCCCTAGCGTTCTGTGCATTCAAAACGGAAACGAACGGGACGCGGATGCCGTATTTCTGGTCAATGCGCTGTGCGATTCTTTGAGCCTTGATGGAATCGCCGCCGAGTTCGAAGAAGTCGAGACTGCAATCGATTTCCTTGAGTTCGAGAACCGATTTCCAGATGTCGATAATCACGGATTGCGTTTCGGTGAGGACCACTGCAGCTTTGGTTTCAGCCGCATTTGCTGTGGCCGTAGTGCCTGCGGAGAGATTCTGCATAAGCGTTTTGCGGTCGAGCTTTCCGTTGGAAGATAAAGGCATTGCATCCAGGTGGATGAACCTGTGCGGAATCATGTATGCGGGCAGGAACTGAGAAAGCTCGTTCTTGAACCATTCCTTGTCCTGTTGCGTACCGGTGTAGAATGCGACAATTTTCTTGTTCGTATCCAGGACGATAATGGCGCTATCGACGGATGCAATGGCGTTCATGCGCTGCTCGATTTCGCCGAGTTCAATGCGGTAGCCGCCGACTTTGACTTGACTGTCCTTGCGGCCGAGGAATACGACATAGCCGTTTGTCGAAAAACGCCCGAAATCCCCGGTCTTGTAAATGCGACCGAATTTCGGATGGTCGATGAATGCGGCCTTCGTCTTTTCTTCGCTGTTGGCGTAACCTTGAGCGACGCCCACGCCGCCGATATAGATTTCGCCTTGGACTTCGGGCGGGCAGATTTCAAGCGATTCGTTCAGAACGTAAATTGTCTGGTTTGCAAGCGGGTAGCCGTAAGGAATGCTTTGCCATGATGGATCCACTTGCACAATCGGGAAGTAGATGGACCAAATGGAAGCTTCTGTTGCACCGCCCAAGCTGTAAATTTGGGCATTGGGGAAATGCTTGCGGATGCGTTCTGGGAGCGAAACGGAAATCCAGTCGCCGCTCAGTAGGACAGATTTGAGTTCGCTGTTAGTGTAGGAATCGTCAAGGCTGTCGATGAAAAGTTCCATGCCGGCAGGGACGGAGTTCCACAAGATATTCTTGGAACTGTCCATGAACTTGCGGATTTCATCGGTTTCACGAATGTCTTTTGCGATATCGAGTTTGCCGCCAGCAATCAATGTGCCGAAGATATCGTACACGGAAAGGTCGAAGCAGTACGAAGAAAGTCCGAGAATTGTGGAGTTCTCGTTTACGCCCATGCGCTCGTTGATGTCGATGATGGTGTTCATCATTGCTGCATACGAAATGAGCACTCCCTTCGGGACGCCTGTGCTTCCGGAAGTGTAAATGACGTAAGCGGTGGCATTGAGGTCTGGATTCGGCGCAAAATCGGCGCGTTCGCGGGTTGGCGATTCTACAAGTTTTTGCGGTTCTACCAACAGCTTGCAATTGGAATTCTTGACAATGTAATCCTTTCTGTCTTCGGGCCACTTGGCGTCAACGGGAATGTATGTCGCGCCAAGTCCCATCGTGGCAAGGATTGTGATGACGGTCGAGAAATTCTTTTGCGAGAGAATGGCGACGGAATCGCCGCATGTCACGCCCTGTATTTTGAGCATGAACATGGCCTTGCGTACAGAATCTTCGAGTTCAGCGTAAGTCATGGTCGTCATGACGCCATCTTGCAATGCGATGTTGTCGCGGAACTTTGCAAAGGAACGCTGCAAGTATGCGATCGGATGCTCAATGCTGAATGTCTTTGCAGTGCTGTTGTAAGCTTCCACTCTTTTTTCAACATTGATGGCTGGGCTTGCGAAGTCGGCGCTTGCTGCAAATTCTTCAATGGATTCGCTGTAGAATTGGAACATCTCGGCGATGAAATCTTTCGGGAAAATCTTTTCGAGATAGTCCCATGAAATCAAGAGTCCGCCATCGTGCGTTTTGCTGATCTGGTTATCGATGCTGACTTGGGATGTCTGCGATTGAATGTAATTTACCTGCAAACCTTGCGGTTCAGGGAGCTTGCCGAAGAGCATGCTTGTAAAGACAATCGGCATCGGATTGTCTTTGTCGATCTGCTTTTGACGGATCAAGTCGCGAATGACTTCGACGCCTTCGTAAGCGCTGTGGTCGATGCGTTCGTACATGCGGTCGCGAACTCTCTGGAGCGTGTCACGGACATTCAGGCCGTCAAGCGATTTTGCAGAAAAGTCGAAGATGACGTTGCTTGTGTAATCGCCGATGATGTGGTCCATGCCTTCAATGCCGTAAGGACGGTTGAGCATGGTGATGTTGACGGAAAAATCTCCGCTTTCGCTGAATCTTGCGAGCGTTTTCAAGTAAAGGTAGAAGAGAACTACGCTGGAAGTGACGCCGTTTTTGCGGGCGGTGATTTCCATTTTGCGGAGCGTTTCCTTGCTGAATATTTTTTGGACGCGGTTGCAGATGTTGGCTTCGTTGTCGTTTGCGCTTATAACGGGGAACTTCGGCGCTGCGGGAATATCGGCTTCGAGACTGTGCCAGAATTCAGCGTCGCGATCGTGCTTTGCGCTGTCCTTTCGGGACTTGATCCATTCAACGTATTGCGGATTACTTTCAAAGTCAAATGATGGCAAGACGCCTTCGTGATAGAGCGACAGAAATTCCGAGGCGAGTCCCTGTGTGCTTAACCCGTCAACGAACATGAGTTCTAGATCGACGGCGGCAATGGAACGCTTTTCGGTTGTAATGTTCGTAATGTCAAATAGCGGCCATTTGCCGAGATCGCGCATTTCGGTTTGTGCGCGTAAACGCTTTTGATCGAGGTGTTGCTTTAAATCGCTCTCCGCAACGGCTTCGCGTACGATCTTGAAATTCTTGCTGATATCCTTGGCGAGGATGCACTGGTTTTCGTCTTCGACAAATGCACGGAGCGCTTCGTGCTTTTCGATGAGCTTACGAATGCAATCTTCGGCTTTGTCAATGTCTAGAGCGTGTTCTACTTCAAAATAAAAATGAGTAGAATTAACAGAACCATGGAAATTCTGCTCACGCCCTAGACGGTAGGACTGCTGCATTGGCGTCAAGGGGATTTTTTTTTCGACATCGGCTCCTTTGCCGAGTTTTTCCTGGATTTTATCCACCAAGTCACCGATTGTTTCTGCTTTAACCAAATCTAGCATGCCGAATTCGATTCCGAAAGTTTCCTTGGCTTCGCCCAAAAATCGGAACATCTGGATGGAATCTTCAAAGACTTCATACAGCGAGGTTTCTCTGGAAATTTTTTGATTTAAAAACTTTTCAATAGAATCGTATATTTCTTGTGATGTAAACTGAGACATGTAAACTCCTTAAATTTTCCCGTTTTTATAAGCTTCAAGAGTCTTTTGCTTTGCAATTTTTCCAAGGGCGGTTCGGATAAACTGCTTGATGGGAATGACTTCCTTTAATGAAAATCCCATTTCCGAAAAGACGAAGTTCTTTATTTTTTGAATCGGTATTTCGTCCGTGTTTGCTGTTTCTATGAACAGGTAGACTGCGTTTTCACCCGTCTGAGAATTGTTTTCGCCGCAGGCCGCAACTCGATAGCTGAATTTTTTCTCAACAACTTGTTCAATGTCGCGAAGGTAGACGTTTTTGCCATGGATAAAGAACATGTCTTTTTTTCTGCCGACGACATAAAGCATGTCCATGTACAGAAATCCCAAATCTCCTGTATCAAACCAGCCATCGACAAAAAGACCTGAAGAATCGAGGTTTAAGTAGCCAGAAAATAATGCTTCGCTTTTAATATGGATTTCTCCAATGGTCAATTCTTCAAGTCGATGGTTTTCGCTGTCGAAAATGCCAATTTCCATACCGGGAATTGCAAATCCCTGGCTGATCAAATCCATGTCGCCACGCTTGATCGTGGTCAAGTCAAAGTCAATTCCTGATTTCAGCTGGTTTAAGTCGATTTCTGGATAGCAGGCTTTTATGTTCAGGCAGACGCCGCCCAAGGCTTCTGTCAAGCCGTATACAGGGGCTATGGCTTTTTTCTTCAATTTGAACTTTTCAGTAGTCTTTTCGAAGACTTCTACAACTTTACGCGATAAGGGCTCACCACCGTTAAGGATGAAGTCGATGCAGGACAAATCCCAGTTCTCGGAACCGTCAAGGGCTTTTAAAATCATGGGGTAGGCAAAATTGGGCGCCGCGCTCTTGTTTGCTCTTGTCTGGTGGATCGCATCAAGCCAGGATTTAGGATTTTGAATAAAGTCGCCTGCATCCATGTGGACTACATTTGACTTGGAGTACATTGGAAGTACAACGCCGGCGAGAATTCCAAAGACGTGTTCGAGAGGGAGCCAGATCAACCATTTGTCTTTTTCTGATAACGAAAGCGCAATTTCAAGGCTCTTGATCATCTTCAAGAAGCTTTCGTTTTGCATCACGACACCCTTCGGGTCAGATGTGCTGCCTGAAGAGTAAAGAATCAGGACGTTGTCCGAGGGCTTTACATCGGCATAAGCGATATCGGATTCTGCTGTTTTAAAATCATCCTGATTTTCTTCGTGAGTGATGATGAGGCGCTTCTCGTCAATGTCTTCCCATAGGAACTTGATAAATTGCAGAGTCTCATCGTCGGCGACAATGAATGATTTTGGATTACTTTGTGCTACATTTTTTAAACGATGGACCTGGTCGCGGTTTCGCGATGCTGTCAGAAAAGCGGGGACGGCTCCTAGTGAAACTAGAGCGAAAAAGTTGGAAAGGAACGCCTTTTTTGCAGAGCTGTTAATCTGGAAAATTACGATATCTCCCTGCTTTACGCCTGCATTTAAAAAAGCGTTTCGTGCTCTGATGATGCCCTGCTTTAGATCGCCTTTTGAAAATAAGGTATATTTTTCACTTTTGATGAGCGTGATTTTAGAGTTATTATCTTCGAGATATTCTTTCAGTTTTTGATTAAGCGAGGGCAAGTTTTGCATTGCGGGGTTCTCCTATTAAAAAGTCGAAAAGATCAATTTTGGTGAGGATGTTGACTGGCAAAAGTTCTGCACAGTAAGCGGTGATGACCGATTTCTCGCTATCGACAACCTGCATCTTGGCGTATCTGTAATCGAACAGGTTTTCATCGTAGTCCGAAAAATCAAGGCTTGCGATGTTGTTGTCGATTCCTGTGCCTGTGTATTTGAGGAAGCTCTCCTTCATCGACCAGAAACGGGCAAAAGTGCGTGCTTTGTCATTCGAGTTTTTTATGGCATGCTGTTCAGAGGGGTGCATTGCGCTTTTAATGCAATCGAGGTTGGCGGGGTCGATGTCTGCGATGTCAACGCCTACGGGTGAACTTGCGAGAGCGCAAACGACACCTTCGGTGGAGTGCGATAAGCTGAATTGCAGTTCCGGCATTCCCTTAATAAACGGCTTTCCGTAAGGGCCGAATTCAAATTCGACTTTTTCGTCAATGCCTTTTTCTTGGATTAAAGCGTAACGCAAGAGGATGTATGCCAATGCCGAAAGCTTGCGATCCTTGAAATAACGGTACTTGTCAACTCGCTTGGCTCGCTGTTCGCTTAGCAATGGCCATAATCCGGCCAAGTCTAGTTCCGTAAAAGATTCTGTTCCTGTGAAAATGTATAGCATTTACAAAACCTCGTCCCATTTTTCAGTGAGCAGTCTTTTGAGTAAACCGACGTTTGATGCAAACATTTCTTTCAGAGTCTCTGGAGCAAATGCGGGTTCTGCGTAATCCCAGTTGACAGAAAGCCTACCGTCAAAATTGGTGACCTGATAATCCAACACAACTTGCGGAGTCTTGCTCAGTGCGTAAATCTGGTGCAGTCCGGCGGGCATGTCGCTGTTGGACTTCTGGCCGTTTTCGAGTACGCATGTAATCACGATGGGCATTTGTGCGCGCATCGGCGAAAGGCCTTCCTTGAACTTGAGAATCTTCGTGCCGTCGTAAGTGTGGAAACGCACGAGTTGCCACATGTCCTTTTGAACACTTTGTACGCACTCCAAGAAATTTTTGCATTTCTTGGAAAGCGTGATGAAAGCGATGTTCGTGAAATCTCCGACGACCGAATTGATGTCCTTGTGGAGCGGCAAACGGTTGAATATGGTGGAGTTGATGGTGAGCGAATCGTTCTTGCTGAATCCGAGAAGCGTTTTTAGATAGGCTGTGCTGATGACTGCCGCTGGTGTCGTGCGGTATTCTCGGCATCTCTGCTGGAACAGTGCAAATTCCTCAACAGACAGTTCTCCAGAAATTCTTGAAAAGCGGTGATTGTGGATCTCAGAAAGCGGCTTTGCGTACGGCAAGTCGGGCTCGCATACCAATTCATTGATTTTAGATTTCCAGAAAGCTTCGGCTTGCGAATAATCTTGCTGACTATCGAATTTGATCAAGTCGCTGCAATAATCTTTGAATCCGTAATCGATCCATTGCACGATTTCGCCGCAGTAGAGCTTGAACATTTGCGAAAGTGCGATCTTTGCGCTCCAGGCGTCCATGATCATGCAGTCGAAATCGAAGTGCAAAACATCCTTGGAGTTTGGAACGCGTGAAATGCGCATTGTAAAGAAGGGCCATTGATTTAACGGGTAAATGTTGTGGCTCCATTCCTTGCGCTTTTCAAGACGCTGTTCCGCATTCTCCAATTCTACGATTTCAATGGAATATTTTGGTGCGGCATCAAGAACGCGCTGCGTTCCTTTTGCAGAAATTACAAGGCGAAGCGCATCGTCATGCGCGATAACTTCGTTCCATGCGTTTTCTAGCCGTGGAATGTCAATCGTTTCGTCGATTTCCAATTCCATGTAGTAATGCGTATTGATGCCGCCGAGATCGTAGACGGGATCTCGGCCGACTAAATACGATTTTTGAATGGGCGAGAGCGGGAATGCGTTTGATTCTTCTGCGGCTATTTTTTCGAGATGCGCGACGATTCCGGCCTTGTTGGCCTTTAAACATTCCTTGTCTTCGGCGCTGAGCGCTCCGTTTGCGGCACGGAACTTAAGCTTGCCTTCGTCAAGCCAAAGCGTTACGCCCCGGCTTGCAAATTCGCTAATAAGATGTGAAATATCCATGCCGCATTACCTCGCGAGATTCTTGTAGTTGAGTTTATCTGCGACAACCTTGACGTATTCAGGATTCGAGAGACAGGTCAAGTGGTTTCCTGGAATGGGCGATACTTCCAATTCACCGAGGCAAAGCTCGTCCCAGTCGTGGTAGAGAATGTCGAAGTAGCGGTAGATGCCGTCGTCGTTGTGGGCCTTGAAGTACCTCAAGTTTCCGAACAATGGCGCAGGCGTAAAGTCCGTCATGACGTTGAATCCCTGGTTGAACATGCGCACAAGTCTTTCAAATGTGCTTCTTTCGGCATTTTCGCCAAACGCATTCGTGTACTTGATGCATAAATCCAGTTTTTCGTCATCGGACATGTGCATGAAATCGACAAGCTTATCGCCAGAAGTGAGTTCCTTGGACAAGAGTTCGACATCCTTGTCCGTGATGATCTTCTTGTTGGTCGAGTCCATCATCTTGTTGAACTTGACAACGAAATCTTCAATGTCGAGTCCCCATTTGTTAAAGTCAACGCCGATCATTTCTGCAAAGAAGATGTCGCGAACGGCATTTGTCCTGCATTGGAATCCGAGACGGCTTCCGTCAATGATGCCAAAATCGACGATTTCGATGCCTTTGTCGATAAGGCGTTCTGCCATTTCGATGCCGACGGGGCTTATGTAGCAGTAGGTGATGATTTGGACTTTCTTGTAATTTGTCGCAAGAGCTGCTTCCGCAAATTTTTTGGCGAGAGTCGGGCCGACTTCCTTTGGCTTCAGCTTGCAGAATTCTTCAAGGTCGTTCAAACCGAAGGAAAGAATTTCGCCCAAATCTTGCTGGATGAGCTGTTCCACAAGAATGTTGAACTTGTCAGCGTTCCAGAAAATGGCGGGCAGCAAAACGCGTAGGCAATCGTTGCTTGGTTTTCCGTAACGGATGACCTTGAGCATTTCGATTTTTTCAGAAGTTCCATCCTTTGGCTTTTCAGTCAGGAACTTGACGGTGTCCTTTACGGTGGGTTCGTCAAGCATCTGCTTCAAAAGTGCATCGAACGGAACCTTCGAAGCGATCCCGTTTCGGAGCGTTGTGGCAACTTGCGCCATGGTCAGGGAATCTGCGCCAAAGTCGTAGAAGTTGGAATCCAATCCCAAATTATCCGATTTGAGAGCCTTGGACCAAATTTCCAGAATTTCTTTTTCGAGCGGAGTCGTTGGAACGCTTGAATCTGTAGTGCTGTTCTTGGCTGCATTTTCCTTGTCTGCAACGAAAAATTCGACGATCTTTTTACGATCGATTTTCCCGTTGGCGGACAAAGGCAAGTGTTCTACCGGCGTGATGATGGACGGAATCATGTAATGCAACAGGAACTTGTCCAAGTATGCTTTTAACGATTCTTCGGAATATCCGGCCAAGGTTTCAATCATGGCGTAGATTTCCTTGTGGTCCGGGGCGACAACGACTGCGGCGTTGTTTATGAATTCATAGTCGCGCAGGACATTTTCAATTTCGCCAAGCTCGATGCGGTGACCGCGAATCTTGACCTGATTGTCTTTGCGGCCTTGGAACTCGATTTCGCCACCAGGGAGATAACGACCCATGTCGCCGGTCAAATAGACGTGTTCACCAGTGCTTGGAAGGTCTACAAACTGTGCTGCAGTGCGTTCTTCATCGAGGTAGTAGCCGAGAGCCACGCCATCGCCGCCAAGCGCGATTTGCCCGGTGACCATTGTCGGGCACGGTTCAAGATTTTCGTCCAGAATATGCATGGTCTGGTTCGCGAGCGGGCGGCCGTACGGCAAAATCTTGAGACCGTCATCTGGATGGTAACGGTGGTAATTGGACCAAATCGATGCTTCTGTTGCGCCGCCGAGACAGATGACATCTACGTTGGGCGCGAACTTGCGGATCTTTTCGGGCATGTCTACAGGAATCCAGTCGCCAGAAAGGAATACTTCCTTGAACGGGAGCGGTTCTGCAGAACTCTTGCTTTCTACAAAGTTGAGGAGCATCTTCATCAATGCCGGTACAGTATTCCATACCGTGATGTGATGCTTGTGGATCAAGGTTTCCCAGGCTTCGGGGTTCATGTAATCTTCGGCTGTCGGGAATATGACGGTTCCGCCGTGAGCGAGAACGCCGAAAATGTCATAGACGGAAAGGTCGAAGTTGAGCTGCGAAAGTCCAAGAACGGCATCGTCGGCAGTGACTTTGAAACGGTCGTTCATGTCGTCGATGGTGTTCATGGCTCCTTTATGCGTAATGACAACGCCCTTCGGCTCGCCGGTGCTTCCGCTTGTGTAAATGATGTAGGCGATGTCTTCGGGAATGCGCTTCGGGAATGTCGTTGTATCGATGGTTGTGGCATCATTGCTGAGCGTGTCAACATTTATTGTCGTAAGCTTGTTTTCAAGGAGTGCTTCGTCTGTAGAAATGCCAATGGCAACTTTTGCACCTGTCTTCTTGACGATCTTTTCGGCACGTCCCTTGGCCTTGGCGGCTGCGATGGGAACGTAAATGGCTCCAGCGTAAAGAATGCCAAAAACAGAAACGATTTGCCATGATGACTTTTCCATCAGCACGGGGACGCAATCTTGTGGCTTTACGCCGAGCTTGATCAGCTTGCTTGCAAGAACTTTGGCACGTGCATCAAGTTCTTCAAATGTGAATTTTACATGGCCGTCGTCAATGGCGATTTTTTTCGGAGTGCGTTTGACGCTTTCGATAAAGTCGTCTTGCAGCAAACGGACATTCCATTTTTTCTTCGTATCGTTTGCTTCAAAGCGCTCGGCGGCATCGCGTGTCGGGAGCGCAATTTCTGCAATGTTTTCCCAGTCTGCGTTTTCATTTGCCAATGCGAGCAAGCGCTTTTCAAAGGCGTCAAACATGGCTTCGAGTACGCCTGCGGGGAATACACCTTCGCGGTAATCCCAGTTGACCTGTAAGCCAAAGGCTCCGTCCATCACCTGACAGTCGATGAATGTCTGCGGAGTCTGCGATATGCCGCCGGAAAATTCACCGCGCAGAGGCGTTCCTGAATCGGCAAGGCCAATCGCGCTCGTGTAGACAATTGGCATCGAAAGACTAGATTTTTTGCTTTGCCTTGAAATTTCGCGCATGACCTCGACGCCGCTGAAAAGTCGATTGTCCAAGTCTTCGAATAGACGTGCATTGAGTCTGCGTGTGCGAACGAGGAAGTTCTCGCGCTTGGATAAATCGACTTCTAACAGGCTGAGCGATGTGAAGTCGCCGACAATGTCCATGACTTTTTCGTGAAGCGGGAGTCGGTTCAGAACGGTCATGTTGATGCAAAAACGCTTGCTTTGGCTCCATTTTGCCAAAACATCTGCATAGCACGAAAGTATGGGAACGGTTGGCGTGAGACCGTATTGCTTTGCGCGCGCCTTCATGCGGTTCCAGGCGTCTGCCGGAATGCGCAGGAATTTTCTACCGAAAGAATCTTTGGATTCGTTTGCCGGAAGTTTCGGAAGTTCTGGAGCTTCGGGCAATTCCGCAATGCGGTTCATCCAATAGCTCTTTTCTTTTTCGTATCGAGCACTAGACTTGATTTTCTTTTCTGCAATCAGGTAGTCGCGGAAAGAAACTTCTTCTTCGCCCGAGACGGCGATTCCGTCAAAATAGGCGGCTTCAAATTCGGCAACGAGTTTCCAGATGCTTGTCCAGTCCGCAAGCAGGAACTCGATAGAGAAATGAAGGATGGCCCCTTCTGCGCTTCGGCTAACGGCAAGTCCGAACATGGGCCATTTGCCGATGGTGTAGGCGCGGCAGCCCATTTCCTTGCGGAAATTTTCAAAAGCGGTAGCGTTTTCCGGATGCTTTACCAAATCCCATTCAGGGATTTCTAGAGTCGGGATTTCCTTGAGTACCTGCTGGAATCCGCCTTCGTTAATGACGGCGTGCAGCATGTCGTACTTTGCGACAAGGGCGTTCCAGATGTCCCTAACTTTTTGAGTGTCCAGTTCCTGGTACTTTATTTCGAGATACACGTGGCATGCAACACCGCCGTATTCGAAAGTCTTGCTGCGGCCAAGCATGTAGGCAGACTGTACGTCCGTTAACGGGAACGGTTCGTAACGGTGTGTACGGTCGATGACGAATGTATTTTCGTTTGCGCTCTTGTTCAGCTGTTCAATGATTTCGGCCTTGTGCGCTTTCAGTTGACTTAAGACTTCTGCGGTCATCAATTCTTTAGAAGCCTTGTAGCGTAACTTTTCTCCATCCATAAAAAGATGGATGCCTTTTTTTTCAAAGGATTCAATGAGGGCTTCGATGTTGTTCATTATACACTCTCCCCGCTAAATTTTTTGATGTCGTTAGACGGAATGTAATGATGACCGTCCGGGTGGATGATTTTTGCAAAGCTGAAGGCGCTTGTGAGTTCGTTCCATTTTTTGGAAACTTGAATCTGCCGTTGTGCCAGTGGCGCTAAATCAACATGGTTGTCGATCATTGATTCCAGCTCCAAGATGTTGTCTGCGATTCCCAGCTTCCAGTCTCCGAAAAGCGCCTGGTCAAAGTGCTTTGGACTGTAATTGCCTAGCGGTTCGATTGTATTTTCAAGAATATAGGCCGGCATGTTCTTTTGGTTTTCGGGATTGTATAATGACTTTGGAATATGCATTCGCGGTTTCCATAAAACAGGGCCGAATGTATCTTCAAGAATGAGGCGGCCTGATTCATAGACGAATGCGAAATTGTGCAACAGGTGCTCGTAATTGTCGCGGTCTTCCGGGAAAACCTGGTTGTTGTATTCCAGCATGATTGGAATGTCGTCCAGTTTTCCAGTCAAGATGTCGAAGGGACCAACAGCATCGGCAACGCTATCTACGACAAACGAAAAAATGGAGGGCAATGCGTGCGAAAGAATGTCGATTGCAGGGTAGGAAACCTGCGGGCAGAAAGCTCCCTTGATGTAAAGCGGCAATTCTTTCTTGTTCAGTTCATTTGCAATGCGGATAAATCGCGATACTTCGGAAAGCTTTGGGTAAAGATCGCAGACTTTGTAATAAACATTGTTGCGTTTGGCGGCTCTAAAGCAGAGCGAAACATCTTTCAAATGGATCGGCTGTTCCTGAATGACGTTTACGCCTTTGTCCATAAAACGGATGGCGAGGTCCGTGCCGATGCCGCCAATTGTACCTGAGCTGATGACGACGCATGCAATGTCAACTTGAGGAATCTGGTCAAATTCGGTAATCAGCGGAATGCCGTATGTGTCGGCACATTTTTTTGAGCGTTCGCTACCTTTACCATATAAGCCTACAAGTTCAAATCGTTCGGGCATGCTTTGAAGCGCGTGGATGTAAAACTGCCCAAAAGTGCTTCCGCACACGATGACTTTTTTTCGTTGCATTTTAAATTTCTCCTTCAATTTCATCACTCACGTTCTTTGTTACGCATGAAAAGGATTTTATGTTGCTTAGCTTGTTGATGATGTCGTTGCTTAAGTCCGTTTCGCCCAGAAGAAATTCTTGATGGGGGAGTCCTTTTTCTAGGACCGTTATGACCGTAGCGCCGGCTACAGAACCTGTTAACTGCGAAGGCGCAAGTCCCGAAATGATCAATTGCTTTTGACATTCGGTCCCGTTTGC
Organism: Fibrobacter sp. UWB4; assembly: GCF_002210345.1. Classification (NCBI taxonomy): domain Bacteria; kingdom Pseudomonadati; phylum Fibrobacterota; class Fibrobacteria; order Fibrobacterales; family Fibrobacteraceae; genus Fibrobacter; species Fibrobacter sp. UWB4. The sequence goes on from NZ_MWQI01000004.1 coordinate 109,223, forward strand.
GGTTCCGTCAATGTTGCAAACGAAAATGGTGTTTTCGCTTTTTCCGAAGCAGTCAAGCTGGGTTGAACGGCAAATTTCTTCGATTGTCTTTTCTGGATTTTGCTTGTATTGCAATCTTGCAGAATCCAAGGTCCTTAAAGTGCGTTCGCCGCCAAGGCACATCTGGAAACGGGCTTCCTTGAATCCGGTTTTCTTAACGACAGCAGCGGATTCTTCATCAAAGTAGGGGAACGATTTGAATGCTCCGAGAAAACTTTCCAGGACATCCGTCGGGCTTGTTGGTGTCGGCGTGAATGGTTGCAATTCACCGTCTTTCCAATAGCTCATGGAATGGTTGGTGCTCTCGAAAATCCCTTCCATGTAATCACGGGCGGCCGTGTACGAGAAGGAACCGATCCCGCCGTAATAGAAATCGCACTTTTCGACAGAGTCGAAATGTTGTGCTAAGTATTGCGGGATGAGTCCAGAAAGCCCGGGAATGCTCCCTGCACCGTAAATGATGGAAGTGTTGGTTTTTCCCTTGCGGTAACCGACGATTCCCAAGTGGACGATAGGAACGTTTGCAACGGAGGCGATGTCGTCCATTTGCAAGGCGTCTTTTTCAGAAATCTTTGTGCAGTCCAGGATGCAATCGCATCCGGTTATGAATTGCCCAATGCTTTCCTTGTCGGACACATCGACTTTTACCCAGTCTGCGTCTGCAAATTCTTCACGAATTTCAGGAGCGACTTTGTCGATATTGCGCCCGCCAATGCGGAGTTTTTGCGAACTCTTGGCTTTGATGAATCTCGTGGCCCAAATTCCGATGTTTCCGTATGCACCGAGGATGCCTATCATATTTCTCCTTCTTCGATATCGCCAAGAGCGTTGATGCGTTCTTCGAAAATAAGGGCGAGGTCGTGCAATTCCGCATTCTCGAAAAACTCGCGGAGTGAAATTTCGACACCGAACTGCGTGTGGATTTTTTCGATGAATCGCGTGGCCAGGAGGCTGTCTCCACCGATTTCAAAGAAGTTGGCGTAACGGTCGATTTTTTCAAGTGAAAGTAGCGACTTCCAGATGCTTGCGATTTCTCCTTCGCGTCCTTCGTAGTTCTCGTTTACATCGACGGTAATTGTCTTTTTCAAATACGCGGTAATGGTTTTGCGGTCCACCTTGGCATTAGCCGTGAGCGGGAACTTGACGAACACTTCTGTTCTGGACGGAATCATGTACGGAACGAGATTCGTCTTCAGATATTCATCAAATTCGCTACCGAGAATTTCCTTGGCGTTTGTAGATTTTTGAGCAATAATTGTTTGTACGAAGTGCGAATTGTTTTCAAGCGAAATGGTTTCGAAAGGCAGTTCCTTGAAAATGGATTCCCATTCTTCATCTGTCAAGAGCGATGTGAAACGGCGCAAGCGCGTGTACTTGGCAAAGCCGCTTTCTAGAACGGCGGAACTTACAATGGCAACCGGGTCGAAATTCTCGAAATCGAGAGCCATGAACTTTCCGCCTTTTTTGAGAATCATGTAGGCGAAGGAGATGGCGTCGGCGGGGTTGTTGTATGTGTGCAAGAAACCTGCGTCAATGACGAGATCGTAAGAATCCAATTCCTGTACACAGGCGCTGAGGTCCAGTTGCTTGAATCTAAGACTATCTTTCCAGTTGTGCAATGTGTCACGGGCTTCGTCAAGCATGCCTGTGGATTCGTCAAACAACGTAACTTCCATCCCGTTCTTTTCGTAGGAATTCAGGAATTCTCGTACGCCAAGCCCGGAACGCGCATTTAGGAATGCAATTTTCTTGATGTCGTTAGCGGCTGCAAGCGTAACGGCCTTGCCGATGAAGGCTTTGAACGGAGCGCTTTCGCAAAGCAGTTTTTCTGGAGCGAAAAATTTGTTGTTTAAAAGGTCCGTTTCCGGGCGGTTGCCGAGAAGTACGTTTTTCAGCAGTTCGACATTTTCGGCACAGTTCAATCCTTTTGAAAAATCAGAGTCTACACTCGGACGGATATTTTCAAAGCCGTTCTTGAAAAGCCAATTGTTCCACAGTGCAAACGCGTTCTTTGATTTCTCCGGGATGGTCTTGACGCTGGAACGTATATCGTGAATCAGTGCTGCGACAGCGTTGGTGCGCTCTGGCAAATTGTCGTCTTCGTATTTCTCTACAAAATTGTAATCGTATTTGGCAATCTTTTCTTTATTCAGTGCTGGAATTACCGCTGCGACAATTTCCTTTTTGGCTCCGTTTTCAACGACGACTGCGGCGGCGTTGACGATGCTTGATTTTTTCTTGATGACGTTTTCGATTTCACCGAGTTCGATGCGAAAACCGCCGAGCTTGATTTGCGTGTCGAGACGGCCCAGGAATTCAGAATTTCCGTCGGGCATCATGCGGACCTTGTCGCCAGTTCTGTACCAGCGTTCTCCATTTTCAATAGGGAAGCGCTCCTGTGTCAAATCCGGCTGGTTCAAGTAGCCTTCGGCAACGCCGATGCCGCCAATCCAAAGTTCACCCGCTTCACCTGTCGGGCATTCTTGCCCTTTTTCGTCCATGACCTTGATTTTCTGGTTCAGTAGCGCCTTGCCGTAAGGAATGGATTTCCATTCTGGATCCAATCCGTTGACTTCATACCAGACAGACCAAATGGAAGCTTCTGTCGCGCCGCCGAGCGAAATGAAATTGCTGTTCGGCCAAAGCTTCTTTGTCGTGCCGAATAGCGGGAGAGGAATCCAGTCGCCTGAAAGCATCACGGTTTTTAGCGGGATTGTGCTTGCCTTGTCGCCTGCGACAATCGTGAACATTTCAAAAAGTGCCGGGACGGAATTCCACAAAGTCACTTTTTGATCGCTTGCAATCTGTTTCCAGATGTTCGCTTCTTTCTTAGTTTCTTCAGAGAGGACGATGACCTTTCCGCCCAAGGAAAGCATGCCGAAAATGTCATAAACGGAAAGATCAAAGTCCAATTCCGAAATTGCCATGCAGGCGTCATTGGCTGTTAAATTGAAACGTTCGTTGATGTCGCGGATGGTGTTGCTTGCGCCACGATGCGAAATCATCACGCCTTTCGGGACGCCAGTTGTGCCGGAAGTGAAAATGATGTAGGCGAGGAGAGACGGGTCTTCGACAATTTCGTCCTTGCTCATCGGGGCGTTTTGCAAAGCTTCATTGACGACGATGACCTTCCAGGCTGAATTTTCCTTGCGAATTTGTTCTGCGTGTGCTTCATCGGTGATGATTGCAGAAATCTTTGCGGCATCAAAAATCTTGTGCATCCTTTCCATCGGCTGGTGTATGCCTACAGGGACGTATGCTGCGCCGACCGCCTGAATCCCGAGCGTACAGAAAATCTGGTTCATTCCCTTCGGGAGGACGATGGCAACGAGGTCTTTTGCTTTGACCTCGGCTTTTTTCAACGTGGAAGCGATTTTCAACGCGCTTTCAGAAAGCTCGGCGTATGTTTTGTAATTGTAAGTGCCGTCTGCATTTCGCGATACGAGTGCGGTCGCTGATGGCGTTTCAAAAGCTTTTGCAAAAACGGCAGAATGGATGCATTCAAGATTGTTTGTGAACATAAATTTTAACCTGCTGTAGCGAGATATTCTGGATATTTTTCTGAATTCAAAACGAAGAAATGGTCTCCTTCGAATTCCTTTTCCTTGAATTCTTTTGTTGTGACGGTTTGCCAACGCTGCATGATTGTGGATGTGGCGCCGATGTCTCTGGAACCGCAATTGATGTAGATCGGGGCGTCAATGCGTTCGCCATTGTAAATCAGGCTTTCGTTGAGCGTGTAATCCTTGCGGACTTCTGGGAGCACAAAGTGGAGCAGTTCCTCGTTTTCAAGAATTTCCTTGGGCGTGGCGTTGTACTTTTTGAGTTCGCGGATAAGCGCATCGTCGCCCATGTAAGTCTTGAATTCTCCCGGATCTTCATCCTGCGGGGCCTGGCGGCCTGCGGCGATAAGCTTTTCCGGGCGGATGCCGTATTTGCTTTGCAAGTGCTCTGCGACATAGAATGCCATGGCGGCACCCATGCTGTGTCCGAACAGGATAAACGGTTTTCCTTGTGTGACCTTGATGATGCATTCACAAAGCGGATCGAGGAGTTTCTTGAAGTCGCCGACAAACGGTTCGCGGCGGCGAGTTCCCTTGCCGGGAAGCTCGATGCAGATGAAATTCGTGTTTTTCTTTTCGAAAGTCCACTTGCGGTATACGCTTGCGGAACCTCCTGCATGGTGAAAACAGAATATTTTTTTATGTTCCGTGTCGTTTAGGGCATAAGTGGAGAAGGGGAACCAGCGTTCCTCGAGAGTTTTTTCCATTTTTGGAGGTCCTTTGTTTAGGTAATGCTCCAGCCTGCCGAAGCTTCCCTGATATTCAAGAATTTCTTATAAACGCCTTCTACATTGCAGAGTTCTTCGTGCGTTCCGCGCTGTACGATGTGTCCGCGGTCGATGACGAGAATCTGGTCTGCATTCTTTACCGTGTTCAATCGATGGGCAATGGAGATGACCGTTTTCCCCTTGGTGAGTTCTCCGATAGCTCCCATCAATTCAGATTCATTTTCAGGGTCCACAGAAGATGTCGCTTCGTCAAGAATGACAACAGGGGCGTCTTTCAGGAGAGCGCGAGCAATCGAGATGCGCTGCTTTTCGCCACCGGAAAGGCTGCTGCCGTTTTCGCCGATGATGGTGTTGTAACCGTCAGGAAGCGCTTCTATGAACTCGTGGCAACGGGCGCGCTTTGCAACTTCTACGATTTGTTCGTGCGTGGCGCTTGGGCACCCGAAGCGGATATTGTTTTCGACGGTGTCGTTGAACAGGAAAACATTTTGGAACACCATCGAAAAGTGCGATAGCAATTCATCCGGAGCATAATTCTTGATGTCCTTGCCGCCGAATGTGATTGATCCAGATTTTACATCCCAAAAACGGACAATCAGGTTGCATAAAGTGGTCTTGCCGCTGCCGGAATAACCGACGATCGCGCATTTAGACTTTGCCGGAATCTTGGCGCTGACCTTGTCTAAAATGATGCGGGAATCGTAGCCGAAAGTTACATCCTTGATTTCAATATCGGTATTCTTTTCATCAACAGATTCAGTTCCGGTCAGTCTTGGTACATTGTAAGTTTCGTCCATCTGGTCCATGGCGGTTTCGATCTGTTCCATCAGGAATGTTCCGTTGGCGAGTAGTTCCATTTGACCGTAGATGACAAATGATGAGATAATGAACATTATTCCGTATTTGAAGTCCATTGATCCCTGCAAAGTAAGCCATGCAGAAATTAAGGTTATTATTCCGCTAAAAACTTCAAGTGTGCCCCTGAACAATCCGTGCGGAACGAGAATCCCTTTTTCCATATTGACGCTCGTCTTTTCAAACTCTTCAAAGGTTTCATCGAGCTTGGCGGCGTTGCCGCGCCCAAAGGAGCGGACGACTGCAATGCCTCGGATGTATTCGATAACATTGTTTGTGACTTTTTCTACGGCGTTGTATCGCTTTAAGGATAATGCCGAAGATTTCTTTTGGATGAGGGATAAAAATAATGTGGAAAGCAAAATCCCGAAGATAGCGACAGCTCCGATCTTCCAGTTGAAAATCATAAGGAAAATCGAAACACCGATGCCTTGCAAAATCCCGCCGACAACATTGTCAACGGCCATCATCGTGAAGTTTTCAAGAGTCGCCATGTTTGTCGTAATTGTATTGTTGATGCGGCCGAGCGATTCTTTTGAGAAGTATCCCATCGGGGCGTTCTTCAGCTTATCGCCAAGTTCAAGTCTCTTGTCCGTAAAGATGATGTATCCTGCGGCGGTCATGAACATATTTGTCAAGAACTTGAGGATGGTTTTACCGAAAAGTCCTGCGGCTAAAATTCCGACGGTTTGCCAAATGATTTCCATCGAGAGGTTGTCGATGTGTATGAGCACCCAGAGGAATGCAAAAACCGAGAAACTGTTGAAAACTGAATTCAGAATGCTACAGACAAGTCCCCAGTAAACACGATTTTTGTATTTGCCGGAAAGCTTGATAATTCTTCTCAAAGTTTTAAGCATTATGCCACCTCCTTATTGTCGGAACTTGCAATGTGGCGTTCCCACATGGATTTGTACAAATCGCATTTTTTCATCAGTTCGTCATGCGTGCCGCTATCGGCAAGTTCGCCTTTTTCAATGACCAGAATCTTTTCGGCATTCTTGATGGTCGAAAGCCTGTGTGCAATGACGATGAGCACCTTGTCGTGAATGAGTCTCGAAAGTGCCTTCTGGATTTCAGCTTCGTTTTCGGGGTCGGCGTAAGCGGTGGCTTCGTCCAGGATGATGACGTCTGCGTTTTTGAGAATTGCACGTGCAATCGTGATGCGCTGGCGTTCGCCTCCGGAGAGTCTGTTGCCGGCATCGCCTGCCTTTGTGTTGTAGCCGTTTTCAAGCGCGCTGATGAACTCGTGGCAACCGGCGGCCTTTGCTGCTTCGTAGACCTCTTCGTCGGTTGCTTCTGGGCGGCCCATGCGGATGTTTTCCATGATGGAAACATTGAACAGGTAATTGTCCTGTGCAACATAGCTGATTTTTTGCATCTGCTGCTTGAACGGAATCTTGGACAGGCTTATGCCACCGAGCAATATGTCGCCTTCACCCACATCCCAGAATCCGGCCATCAACTTGGCAATGGTGGATTTTCCGCTGCCAGAATGTCCGACAATTGCGGTAACGCCTTTTTCTGCGGTCTTGAACGAAATGTTGTTCAAAACATTCTTTTCTTTATAGCCAAATGTTACATTCTTAAATTCGAAGGAAGAACCGCTGAATTTTACATTTTCGCTCGGACGGATTTGATCCTTTTCGTTCAAAAATTCGCTGACCTGCTTAAAAGCCTGGAAAACGGAAGCGAACATTTCGGCGTAGTTCATCGATGCCAAAATCGGTCCGGAAATGCCCATGCTGAGCACGGCGCATGTCAGGAATGTTGCAAATTCGATTTTCCCGTTCATGAACAAGTAGGTGCCAAGAGGGAGTGTCACGAGCAATGTGGAAGAAAGCGTGTTCAAGCCTGCTGCGGAGAAAAACCAGCAGCTGCGCCACCATTCAAGCGTCGTATCGCGATAGTACTTGCAGGCGTTCGTGAACTTTCCAAAAGAAGAAGCGCTTTGGTTGAAAGCCTTGATGACTTCGATACCGTTCACGTATTCCACGATGGCGTCGTTCATGTCGGCGTTTGCCTTGAATTGACGCGCGGACTTTTCCTTGTAGCCGATTAATTGCCCCATGGTGACCAGAAATCCCAATGGAATGGTTGCGATAGCGCCGAGAGCCATACGCCAATCCATGACAAACAACACGATTATTATTGTCAAAGGAGTCACGATGTTTGCGGTCATTTCTGGCACCATGTGAGCAAAAGGTTTTTCGATGCGTTCTACCGTATCGACGACGAGCATCTTGTAAGAGCCGGAAGCTTTGTCGAGCATGACACCCATCGGAATGCGTTCCATTTTTTCTGTAATCTTTGTACGTAATGCTTTTAAAATGGAAAATGCGGCTTCATGCGAGGTCATCGTCGAAAGCGTTGTCAAGAAAACTTTTATTGCATAGGCGACGATGGCGATAAAGCTGTAAATCAATACATCGTTGCTTGTTGCCGTCTTGTAATAGAATGCTGAAAGTAATTTGGCAACGCAAAAATAAGGGATTATTCCGCAGAGTACGCCTAAGACGGCGTAAAAGGAAGCTCTGAAGAGTTGAAATTTTTTATTTCCGGCAAATTGCCATAATAAAGTAAATGAATTATTTTGTTCTTTATCCTTAACCATGTTTGTGAAATTCCTGAAAAGATAGTTTAGGCTAACAAAATTTAGAACAAAGAACATTGTTTTTGAAGAATTTTTTCTGATTTAAGACGGATTGGATTTAAGCAAAACTCTTTGGATTGTTGGCGAAATTCGCTTTAAAACGCCTCTTGTTTCAAAAATGTTACCCTAGTCTAATCGGAGCTTTTTTAAACCGTTTAGAGTAGAATAAGGGGGCCGCTCTAATTTATTTTTGTCCGTCCATTAGTGTGGTTAAGATGACTCAGAAACGAATTTATTCAGCTTTGTCTTTCAACAAGGCATTCTATATAGGGCTTGCCGTTGCAATCCTTATCCATATCGCCACGCTTTTAAACCCTTATTTCAAAAAAGAAGAAATCTCGACGCAACGCCCGGATTCTCCCGTCATGCATGCGGAAAAGGTCTATATAGCGCCTCCTCCGCCTCCTGAGGCGCCTCAGGTCGTAAAAAAGATTGTCCGTGCCAAAATCATCCCGAAGGTGGTCGAAAAACCGGTCGAAGAACAGCCTCCTGAACCAGAGCCAATCCCTGAACCGGTTGCAGAAACGGCCCCGGTTGCAGTTGCAGAGCCTGTCGTCGAAGCGCCTCCTGCGCCCCCCGTGGTCAAGGAACCTCCCAAGCCTTCGGCAGATTCCGTGAAAATGGTGACCCGCACCTACTTGCGCTCGCTCAAAAAGCAGCTGGAGCAGATCAAGGATTACCCTGCGACGGCCAAGCGCCTGAAGCAGGAAGGCACGGTGCGTGTGCGCTTTACCATCCTCGCCGATGGCAAAATTGAACAAATTGAAGTCTCGGAATCGAGCCGCTATTCTTCCTTGGACAACAGTGCCTTGGATGCTGTGACGAAAATGGAAAAGTTTCAACCTATTCCAAAACTTTTAGAAAAAGAACGCTGGAGAATCGAAATTCCAATCCAGTACAAACTTAATGCAGGGAGATCGTAATGAACTTCATTCTCGACTTTGTCAAACAGGGCGGTTACATCGGCTACATCCTGGTTGCACTGAACTTTATCGGTTATGCCATCATTATCTGGAAGGTGATTTCGCTAATTGTCTTTAATAAAACGGTTCAGCCGCGATTGACAGACAAAGTTATCCATCGTGTGGTGACTTGCAATACCGACCATCACATCATTACAGAAAGCATCCGCACCGAAATCGGCCTTGCTTTCTCGCCGCTCACAAAGGGCCTTACGACAGTCGAAAACATCGCATCTATTTCTCCAATGCTTGGCCTCCTCGGTACGGTGGTGGGCATTTTCAACGCTTTCACGGTGATAGCGGCCTCGGGCCTTGATGATCCATCCGCTTTTGCGACGGGCATTAAGTTTGCTCTCGTGACAACGGTCCTTGGGCTTGTGGTCGCTATCCCGCACGTGATTGCGTTCAACTATCTGAACGCCCGCATGGAGCAGGAACAGGACGAAGTCGAAAACCAGGTGCTTTTGCACTTGGGCAAGACTTTGCAGGAACGTGACGCTAGAAGAACGGAGTCTCGCAATGGCTAAAAGACGTCGTCGCATATCGCTGGACATGACGCCCTTAATTGACTGCGTGTTCTTGCTGCTCGTCTTCTTTTTGGTGACTTCAGTCTTTAAGCAGGATAAATCGGTCCTCAAGCTTTTATTGCCTGAGACTTCTAGCGAAGTGAAGCAGGAAGTTTCTGAAGGATTCTTTATAGAACTTTCAGAATCGGAAATCGCCATCAACGGTGAATTGGCGACAGTTGAAATTTTGAAGAACAAGAGCGCTGCCGTGCAGAACAAGAAAGCTCCGGTGGCCTTGAAAATCGACAAGAAGACTCCTTACGAAAAAGTCGCAGAAGTCTTGGATGTTCTCCAGATGGAAAAGATTTACAACATACAATTCGTCAATGAATTAAAAAAGGAGTGAGAAGATGTCACGGATTCGAATAAATATCGAAAAGGTGAACGAAAAATTTGAAAACTTTGCAAGGTTCCTGATTTCGCACAGGGCCTTGCTTCTGGTTTCCTTTATCGCCTTGCTTGCGATTTCGATCGTGGGCATGAAAAAGATTTACGTCGAAGCCTCATGGGATAGCTACTTCATCGAAGGCGACCCGATGCTTGTCGAAACGGACAAGTTCAAGGAAACGTTCGGCAATGACTATTTCGTGGGCGTGATGGTTGAAACCGAACAGTCTGTCTTGACGCCGGAAAACCTGAAGCTCTTGCGCGAACTTTCAAACGAGCTGCGCGATAGCCTCTCGTATTCTGACGGTAAGGCCACATCGATTGTCGATTTGGAATACATGCTCGGCACGGACGAAGGCATGGAAATCGTGCAGATTGTGCCGGAAGAAATTCCGACAGATGCAGCGGGCCTTGCCGAAATCGAAAAGCGCCTCGCCGCAAAGCCGGAGCTTGCAAAAAAGCTCATCTCTAAAGACCGCAAGCAGGCCTTTATTAACGTGAAGCTCCGTCCGTTCCCGGAAGATTCCGTGTGGAAGGCCGAAGGCGAAGCGAAGGGCGTTAAAGCCGAAGCTCCCGACATGAAGACGGGCCGCGAAACTTCTGAAATTATTGCCAAGGAAAAGTACGCCCCGCTGCACCCTCTTGCAACGGGTATGCCTTACTTGAGCCATCAGAAACTCAAGTATATAGGTGAAGAAATGAGCCGCATTTTCCTCATTACGGTTCTTTGCTCCATCATCGTGATGTTCCTTGTGACGCGTTCGCTGCGCGGAATTATTTCTCCGCTGATTACCACGTTCGCTGGCGTCATCATGACATTTGGCTTGGTGGGCTATCTCGGACTTTACATGGACGCTACCAACATCATGGTGCCTGTCATCTTGGCGTTTGCCGTTTCCATTGCGTATAACATTCATATCCATTCTTTCTTCCGCAAGAATATGATGCTCACGGGCAAGCGCAAGGAATCTGTGCTCTATGCCATGAAAGAAACCGGCTGGTCAGTGCTGTTCTCGGGCCTCACAACGATTGTAGCACTTCTGTCGTTCCTGTCGGTTATGCTTAAGCCTATCCGCTCCGTGGGCATTCTTTCTTCTATCGCTGTTGGCTTCATTCTCCTTGTGGCTCTTACAGTTTCGCCGATTCTCCTGAGCTTTGGCAAGGACAAGGAACCGAATGCCAAGGTGCTCGAAAAGGGCGATACGCGTATGGGCCTTATCCTCAATTCACTCGGCCAGTTTGTTCTTAACCACGGGAAGCCGATTGCAATCGTGTTTGCTGTGATTACGGCAATTTCGATTTATGGCGTCACCAAGATGGAACCCGCTTTTGACGTGGAACGCACGATGGGCCGCAAGGTCGAATACGTGAACAAGATGCTCTACGTCGCCGAATCTGAAATTGGTAGCTTCTACTCTTACGACTTGGTGATTGACTTTGGCGCAAACGACAAGGCCAAGGAAGTCGAAAATCTCAAGAAGCTGGAACAGCTGCAAAAGCATGCGGAAAAGTATCCGCTGACAAAGCGCTCCACTTCCATTCTCGACATCTTGAAGGATTTGGACCGCACATTGAATGAAAACCGTCAGGAAATGTACGCTATCCCGGAAACAGAAGAACAGGTGGCTCAGCTTTTGCTCCTGTATGAAAATGCCGGCGGTTCCGAAGCGAGCTACTGGATGGATTACGATTACAAGAAGCTCCGCTTGATGGTCGAAATCTCTAGCTACAACTCCAATGAACTCCAGAAGGAAATCGAGGACTTGCAGAATTTCGCACGCGATCTTTATCCGAATGCGAAGGTGACAGCTGTGGGTAACTTGCCGCAGTTTACCGCTATGCAGCAGTACTTGGAAGTGGGCCAGATGACGTCCTTCCTCATTTCTGTTGTGATTGTGGCGGTGCTCTTGATGATCGTCTTCGGTAGCGTTCGCACGGGTCTCATCGGCATGATCCCGAACATCGCTCCGGGTATTTTCGTGGGTGGCTATCTCGGCTTCAGCAACATCCCGCTCGACATGATGACGGCTACGCTTATCCCGATGATTATCGGTCTTTCTGTGGACGATACGATCCATTTCATCAACCACGGCCATGTGGAATTTGACCGTTGCAAGGATTACACCGATTCCATTCTCAAGGTGTTCCGCGCCGCAGGCCCGGCTCTTGTAATGACAACGATTATCATGGTGGCAACATTTGCGGGCTTTACGACTTCGCAGGCCACGCAGATGTTCAACTTTGGCTTTGTGGTGTTTGTGGGCCTTGTCTCGGCTTTACTTGCCGACCTGTTCGTGACACCGCTTTTAATCAAGAAGTTTAAAATTTTCGGAAAATAGGAGGATCTTATGAAAATTTCAAAAATTGCTGCGACGCTCGTTGTCGCTCTCAGTACAATGTCCATGGCTCAGACGAATGCCCGTGACATCATGGTCAAGGTCAAGAACCGCCCGGATGGTGATACGCGTTCTTCCTCGATGGAAATGAAGCTCGTGAACAAGAGCGGAAATACCCGCGTCCGCAAGATTACTTCGTATGCGATGGATGTCGGCGAAGATACCAAGACCATCATGTTCTTCCTGTACCCCAACGACGTGAAGGGCACGGGATTCTTGACCGTGAACTACGACGATGTCAACAAGGAAGATGACAAGTGGCTTTATCTGCCGGCTTTGAAGAAGACCCGTCGCATCAGCGGTAAGAGTTCCAAAACTGATTACTTCATGGGTTCCGACTTCACGTACGATGATATTGGCAAGCGCAATGTTGATGAAGATACACATAAGCTCTTGCGTGAAGAATCTGCCAACGGCTTTGACTACTATGTTGTCGAATCTACTCCCAAGAAGGATGGCGAAATCTTCTCCAAGAAGCTCGTCTGGATCCGCAAGGATTGCGATGTCGTCGCCAAGGTCGAATTCTACGACAAGCTCGGCAAACTCCATCGCCAGATGGTTTCTTCGGACATCAAGAAGGTTGACGGTTTCTGGACGGTCGGCAAGATGGAAATGAAGAATGTGCAGACAGGACATTCTACGGAACTCCTCTTCCTCGATCCGAAATACAATATTCAGCTCGATTCCAAGATCTTCTCTGTGAACAAGCTGGAACGCGGGTTGTAGTTAGTAGGAAGTAGACGGTAGGAAGTAGACGGTATTGTCCTGTGTCATCCTGAGCGGAGTCCGTAAGGGCGAAGTCGAAGGATCCAGTGAAGGATTGGTTCCCGTGCCTGCCGCTTTGTCATGCCCGCCTTGCGCGGGCATCTCCCTTTAAGGAGGATTAAAATGTTTAAAAAATTAAGTTTCGCGCTGTTGTCCGCGGCATTTGCCTTATCTGCCCATGCGCAGGACGAACTTTCGCTTCAGTTGAATGGCTTTGTGGATACGTACCATGCGCTCCAGCTCAGCAGTCCGTACAAGATCATGTCTTCGCGGACGCGTCTCCGTCTTGAAATGCGGGCGAATTACGGCGAGGCTTCGCTTTTTTCGAGCGTAAATCTTGCTTATAATGGCATCATTGACGAACAGACTGGTGCGTTCCTTCGCGAAGCGTATCTTGACTACGCCGGCAAATACCTTGAAGTCAAGGCGGGCCGTCAAATTATCACGTGGGGCGTTGCCGATGGGCTGCGCATTACGGACTTGATCTCGCCCATGGACTACACGGAATTCATGGCAAATGATTACGACGATATTCGTGTGCCCGTGAATGCGATCAATCTCAAGTATCCTGGCGAAAGCTTCTCTGCTGAACTCGTCTTTGTGCCTGTTCCGGAGTATTTCGTGATGCCTTCGGGTGAGGATAATCCGTGGACGATGCCTTTGCCGCCCAATGCGAGCATGGATTTGAGCGGGACTCCTGAAAAACATATAAAAAACAGCGAGGTCGGTACACGCTTGCGGTTCTTCCTTGAAAATCTGGATTTCTCGCTTACGGCGCTGCGTACGTTCAACAAGTCCCCTGTGATGATTACGGAATACGACCCGAAGGCGGGTTCCGTTTTGATCAAGGGGCTGTATAAGCCGATGTACGTTCTCGGTGGCGATTTCTCGATACCCGTGGGTGAATTCGTCGTTCGCGGTGAAATGGCTGGGTATTTCGGGGAACCGATCGCTTTGAACGATTCCCGCAGATACCGATTGCGTAAGACGTTTAACGCGTTGCTTGGGTTGGACTGGTATGCCGGTGATAACTGGACGTTCATGGTGCAGTACATGCATAAGGTTATTATGGATTATCGCAGGGAATTGGGCATGGAACAGAACACATCAATGGTTACAGCGCGAGTGTCCAAGGAACTGCTGAATAATACGCTTAAGCTCTCGGTCTATGGAATGTATGATATCGATAATGTGAGTTTTTACATTCGTCCTGCCGCTGATTACCTGCTGAACGATCAGATTACGGTCTCGTTGGGTTCTGATATCCTTGGCGGCCGTCGTGGAACATTCAAAACTTACAATAAAAATACGCAAATATGGGTAAAAGGTAAGTATTTCTTCTAATAGCGTCTCTTGCCGTTTTAGATAAAATTGCTTAAATTTTAGGCTAGTCTAAGTTAGTTTAAACTAATAAAATTGGTTTTAACTAAAATACTTGGTCAAGCCTAATTTTTTTGAGAGAGTGATTATGATAAAGCCCGTACCCGATAAGAATCTGATTCAAATCCAGAATACAGATTTCTTTTCCCATTATATGCTGCAAAATAAAACCGGGACGGGGCATCTTCTAACCTATAACGTTTTGCCGGGTCTGCAAGTTTTTTACAGCAATTTTCACTTGAAGGAATTTACTTTCAATTTCGAAAACCAAGGCAAGAACTTAATTGTGCTCCATTGTCATAACGGCAGCTCGGAATGGCTGAATTCGGAATCCATGCCAAAATCCATGGAAGAGAACGGCCTTGTCTTGCTCGACAGTATGCCTGCAAGCAAGACGTTCAAGTTTCCGGTGCATTGCTACCATGGCATTGCCGTCGTGTTCTCGATGGAACGCTGCCAGTGTGAACTCATGAACATGTTCAAGGCGGTCGGTGTGGATTTTGCAGCTCTTATTGAAAAAATCCAGCCGCTCACGCTCCCGTTGAAGCTCCCGTCAAGCGAGCACGTGAGCCACATTTTCTCGGAGCTCTACAGGCTCCCGAAAAACATCCGCTTGCCGTATTTTAAAATCAAGGTGCTTGAGCTTATTCTCTTCTTGAGCCGCCTCGATTCCGAAGCCAAGTACGAAACAGCGGCGCAGATTCCGAGTGTGTACAAAGACAAAATGGAACTCCTGCGAGAAATCCTCCGCGAAAATGTTGAGGAACATTTGACGCTCGAACAGCTCTCCAAGCAAATCGAGATGAGTCCGACGCAAATGAAGAAGTATTTCAAGCTGGCGTACGGCGATTCCATATATTCGTACCTCAAGACGTACCGCATGAAAAAAGCCACCCAGCTTTTGCTGGAAGGAAAATTCAATGTTGCGGAAGTAGCGAGCCGTGTGGGCTATACAAACTCCAGCAAGTTTGCGCAGGCGTTCAAGGAATACACCGGCTGCTCGCCTAAGGAATACAAGAACAGGACCTGATTTGCGGCGAGTCTCGTCGGCATTTCGCGCGTATTTCGTTTAAGCGTCGCTTTTATCCGAATGCCCTTCACTTGCCGCATGTCTTGCTTCGTGCATTTGTTCGTCGCGGCTGAGCGGTCTGTGTTCTGCAATCTTGATTGCCCGCTTGTTCTTGTACATGTCGCTATCTGCCTTGTTGAACGTGTCTGCAATCGTCGTTGCTTTTGCGTAGGTGGCAATCCCGATCCCGCATGCAATCGAAATCTGTTTCCACGGGAAAGAGGCTTTCTTGGTCAAGTCCATGCTTTCCTTGAGCTGCTTTAAGAGATCGTGATGGTTGTCCAGGTCTTCGTCGAGAAGGATGACTAAAAATTCATCGCCGCCGATTCTAAAGACAGGACTGTGCGCAAAAATCTGGCAAATCAGCTTGCAGGAGTTCACGAGATAGGCGTTCCCGTTTTCGTGGCCATAGGTGTCATTGATTTCCTTGAGGTTGTTCGTATCAAGAATGGCGATACCGTAGGATTTTATTTCGCCGTTTTCAATACGGCTTTTGAGCTCGGCAATGTAATTGTCGTAAGCCATCTTGTTGCGTACACCAGTGAGCGAATCCAAGAAAGCAAGCCCTTGCATCTGCTTCATGTGCTGACTGATATGGAATTTTGCCGCTGCAAAGCTCTTGGCGAGTTCGCCAATTTCATCGTTTTGCTTGATGTTGAATTCCGCATTCATGTCACCAGTGATCATTTTCTTTGCTTCCGTGGTGAGCTTCTTGAGCGGCTTTGTGATGCTTCGTGCAAAGAATATCGTGATGGCGGTTGTAAATGACAGCAAAATTAAAATGAAAATGATGCTTTGCTTAAGATGCTTGTTCCTTTCTGCGTTAATCTCAAGTACGGGCGCTACGGTGACGAGCGTCATGCCGTTGTTTAGTGGAACGGAGATCTTGACCTGGTCATCTTCGGGCTTGAACGTGAGGCCGTTGGGGAGTGTCGGGTGGTAGACGACTAAGCCTTCGGAATCTTCCAGAAATGCAAAACCGCTCCTCATGAAGTGTACTTGTGAAAGCTGCTTCGTTAAAAGTTCAAAGTCAATATCGACTCCTGCAACGCCGATTTCCTTGTTGTCAACAAACATTGGAATGACGTAGGAAATGATGTATGAATTGAAATTTTTGTTGTAGTAAGGCGGCAGCCAGACCGGGTTCCCACTCATGATGGGCCTGTAGTACCACCCAACATGTTCCATGTCAGATGGGCTGTATTGCTTGACGTTGGTGATCGTGTGCTGCTTGAATATGCTTTCTGGAGTATCTCTGACGAGTAGAACGCCCTTGCTTGCGCGTGTAATTTCAGGATTGAATATTACATAGACGCTTTTTGTGTTTGTGAGGTTGTAGATGGTTGAACTGAGGCGTTCTTTGATCCCTTCGATGTTCTTGATAAAACTACTTGAATCCGTCAAAAATGTAGAATCTTCGTTTATCTGAGAGTAAATGCCAGCGGCTACAGCCATTGTATATTTTTCGTGTGATTCGAATAAATGGTTTAGCTTTGCGGCTTCATAATCGGCTTGGTCCTTCATGTATTGCATGGAGTTCCGCTGGGTAGTTCTGCTGATGAACAGTGTGCTGAGAACTCCAAGAGAAAGAGTGCCGATGAGTGTACTCGATAATGAAAGGATTAAAATTTTTGACTGGATTGAAAGTCTCATATTTTACTCGATTTCTTTTCGATCTTTCAGCATGTCGTTTTCTGCAATGACGAGCTGTTCGGACAATGAAGAGCTTTGGGCGTCTTTGCAAATGGACGTGCCTATAGATAACATTACCTGTTCCCACGGATTTTCTGCGGAGGCCGTTTTCTGTGCGCTTTCTTTTAGCTTTTTCTGTAGATTCTCGTGATCGTTCAGGTCGTTGTTCATGAGAATGATGACAAATTCATCGTCGTTGACTCTGAATACGGGGCTGTGGTCGAAAGTGCTACAGATAAGCTTGCTTGCGGTTTGCAAAAGTGTAATGGCTTTGGGATTTCCAAATTTGTTCTTGATCTTGAAAAGATTGTCGATGCTTGTGACGAGAACTCCGTAGGATCCGATTTCGCCGGAGGACACTTTTATATTGAATTCGTTGATGTAATGATCAAGGGAATTCCTGTTACGCACATTTGTAATGGGGTCTCTGAATGCAAGGCCCTTGATTTCTCCCATCGTCTCGGCGAGGCGTATCTTTGCATTGACAAAGCTCTTTGCGAGATCTCCGATTTCGTCGTTTCGCTTGATGTTTAATTTGATGCCCATTTTCCCGTCGATGAGACGGTTGGCGTAGTCGGTTAAAAGTTTGATCGATTTGGTGAGTGTGCTTGCGAAAATGGACGATGCGAAAATGAAGGCGACCAGAATCAGCATCGTGATGAGGATGAGATTCTTGATGAGGTTGTCACGGTTTGCGGAAATAGACGTCTTGGGAATGACGAAGGTCAAGTCCATTCCGTTTGCAAGCCTGTTATGGATGATAAGGCTGTTGTCGGGAGGTGTAAACTGATGGCCTTTGGGAATGCTTGGGTGGAAAAGGATGTTGCCGAATCTGTCTGCAAGAAAGGCATAATCGTTGTCGAAAATCCGGATGGCCGCAATTTCACGAGTCAGGTAATCGAAGTCGATATCCACGCCGACAACGCCAATTTCCTTGTCGAACTTGAAAATCGGTATGACGTAAGAAATCATGTATATGCCGATGTTCTTGTTCAAGTAGGGCTTCATCCACATCGGCCTTTTGGTCCTGATGGGGTTGTAATACCAGCCGACGTGCTCGGTGTCTTCCGGACTGTATTTCGAGAAATCTGTGGGTTCTGTAAATCTGAGTTCATGGTCTGTTGCGGTCATTGCCATGAAGACGCCCGAAGTCGGCGGCGCGAGCTTCGGGTTGAATCGCAAGTAGGCCGATACTGCTTTTTCGGTGTTCCCTATTGTAAGGCGGATCAGCTCACGGCTTTTTTCGGTGAAATCAGCGAGTAGTTTTTCGTCAGTCAGTTGCTCGATGCTGTCTAGCATGCCGGTGATGGCTATGTTCAGTGTGTTGACATATTGCTCGACGCTTTTTAGTCTGTTGTTAAGCTTGATGGTCTCGATGCTTGTTAGACTGTGCAGGTTCTTTTCTGTACCTTCGTAAACAACTTTGTCTGTGGTGTGCAGACAAAGTCCTCCAAAAGCGAGTGTGCAAATAATTAAACCGGCGATGGCAAGCCCTAGGATCTTTGCCTGAATGGTTGCTCTTAACTGACGTTTCATCTTATATCCCCAATATTTCGATGACTTTTTTGTTATTTGTTGATCCCATAACAACCGAAACGTCTCGCTTATGAACGTGAAAGTGCTTTGCAACGAGTTCGCAGATGGCCTCGTTCGCAGCTCCATCGACCGGCGGCGCCTTGACTTCGACTTTGAAGCTCCCGTCGGGCTGCTGCGTTATGCTTTCACGTTTGCTGCGTGCATGTACTTTGATATTTATTCTCATGACATGCGCTAGGTGAGGGCGATGCCGTCGTTTTGCGGTGCGACGGGTGCCTCGAAATCTCTTTGCTGGTCGTTTTCCATGGCGGAGAGCAGCTCGTCCTGGCTGTGGATGAGCGCGCGGCAGCGGATGAAATAGTTTGTACGGAGCTGGCGGAGCTGCTCGATTTCTGTGCGCAGGTTTTCGCTTTCGCGCTTGATGCTCTCGACTTCACGCATGGCGCGTGCCTTTGCTTCAGCGATGATAATCTCGGCTTCCTTTTCGGCTGATGCCTTGACTTCGTTAATCGTGCGCTGCATCGTGACGACGGCGTCCTGGATAGTCTTTTCGATTTGGCGGTAGTAGTTCACGCGTTCTTCGGCGACTTTCAGGCGCTCAGTCAAGTTCGTGCGGTCGCGGAACATGTTTTCGAACGCTGTTGCCGTGGTCTCCAGAAAAGCTTTCACTTCTTCTGGATCGTATCCGTTGAGTGTTTTCTTGTGAAAAGTCTGGTTTCTGATATCAAGCGGAGTGAGTTCCATAAAATCCTGCTTTTACGCTATTGTCTATGATGTAATTAAAAGATATAAAAGGAATTGTGTGTTGTTGGCTGTTAGTCGTTAGTTATTGGTCAATAGTTGCTAGTTATTAGTTAAATCTTGCTTGAAAATGCCTTTGCTTTGTCATGCCCCTCTTAATATCATGCCCCTCTTGATGTCATGCCTCACTTGATGAGGCATCTCCTTGTAATAGAGAATGGAGATTCCCTCCCCATACGCGGATCATGACTACTAAGCAGCATATCTGCAAGTAGTCAAAGAGCTCAAGGCGGGAATGACATGTTACTGACCTCTGACCAACCACTAGGCAAATTCTAGTAACTAGTAACTTAGATCTAGTAACTTGAATCACGTAACCGCGGTTCCGCCACTAAAAAATATCTGTTTACATCTTGTGAATACATTGTGCTTTCATTGAACGCTTTCTGTTTGAGTCCCGTTAGGGGTGAAAAAATACCCTTTACGGCGCTAGTAACCCCTTGATAAATACCGACTTTTTACTAAATTTGAGTCTCAAAAAATTCTGTTTTCATAGAAAGGTTTTTATCATGAAAAGAACATTCCAGCCTCACAATCGTAAGCGCGTTAACAAGCACGGTTTTATGGCCCGTATGGAAGACCGTTGGGGTCGTGCTGTCTTGAGCCGTCGCCGTGCTAAGGGCCGTAAGGTCCTCACCGTCAGCGACGAAATCTATAAGAAGTAAGTCGGGGCTGGCTTATAGCCACTCTGCGTTCTTATCGGCTGCCCAATCAGCCCGCTTACCGGCAAGTAGCCGTCCAAGGGAAGTTCCTCCGTGCGCCTGCTTTTAGCATGCGATGGATTGAAGCTCCGGACGGTTTTTGTCGTTTCTGCTTCTTAGCTAAGAAGAAGAACGGAAATGCCGTGTATCGCAATAAGTGCCGTAGGATCCTACGTCCACTGTTTTATGGTATTGTCCCGAACATCAAAAAGCCCGTCTGGGCGATGATTATCGTGAGCGACAATTCCAAGGAAATGTCCTCTGAACGTTTCCGTGAATCCGCCCAGAAAATATTCCACAAGATGGAATGGGACAAGCAACCGGATGTGGCAGAAGCTTAAAAATGCTCTGGTGGCGGCTTTGATTGTCCCCATCCGTTTATACCAACTGGTGCACCCCTATTTTTTCCATGGGGTCTGTAGATTCCAACCTACCTGTTCAAACTACGCAATTGAAGCTTTACGCCTCCACGGGCCCATCAAAGGTTTCTATCTTGCGGTTTTTAGAGTCTTAAGATGCAACCCCTTCTGCAAGGGCGGCTATGACCCGGTTCCGCCCCCTAAGGATAAAAAATGAACAAGAATACACTCATTGGTTCCATCCTTATCGCGGTCATCGTGATTTGGTGGATGGCTGTCAATAACGCAAATGCCGAGGCGCAGGCCGCAGCCCGTGCCGCACAGGCAAAGGCAAAAACCGAAAAGCAGGTCGCAGCGGATTCCGCAAAGTCGCTCGTGATTCCGAGCAAGACGCCTGAAATCAAGGCTGCACCGGTTCTCGGTGGCGCTGAAAACGCTGCTGCACCTGCTATGGCAAACGATAGCGCAGCAGCGGTCGCTCCGAAGGCCGAAATTGCAGAACGCTCTGTGACGGTCGAAACCGACAAGTTCATCATGACCCTCACCAACAAGGGTGCCAAGGTTAAGAGCGTCATCGTGAAGGCTCTCCCGGATTCTGCCGGCAAGTTCCCGGAGCTCATCCAGGATACGACGCTCGGTGCCTTTGACTTGAAGCTCGACAACGCTGACTTGAGCGAAGCGATGTTCGAACTCGGCAACACGCCTGCAAAGATCGTCGTGACCGACAGCGCAAAGGTCCAGTTCGCATTCCAGGACGCAAACGGCAACCAGGTCATCCGTTCTTACGGATTCACCAAGGAAGGCCCGGCAGTCCGTCAAGAAAACAAGTTTGTCGGTTTCCAGCCGAATGCTTATGAACTCGCATGGAAGGGCGGCCTCAAGGAAACTGAAGATATCCCGAAGTCCAAAGGCTTCATGGGCATCGGCGGTGGCGGCACCTACTACTTCAGCGAAGTCGTCTTTAACGACCGCTATTCTGTGGAACGCGAAATGCCGCGCGAACAGACGTCTTTCAATGCTACTGAAGGCAAGGTCATCTGGGCAGGTCTGCGTCGCAAGTACGTCGCCATGACGGTCCAGTTCGACGAAGCTGTTCCGGCAGTGCTCAAGACAAAGCCGATGAAGGTCGAAGATAGCGAAGTCGATCCGGGTACGTACAAGCTTACGATTGCCGACGATTTCCGTGGCGCTCAGTCCCTCAGCTACGATTTGATGATTCTCCCGCTCAAGTGGGATGAACTCTCCGCTCTCGACAAGGACTACGAAAAGATTATCGTGAGTGGCTGGAGCTGGTGCGGTGCAGACGTCTGGTTCGTCTGGATTTGCAAGATGCTTCTCAAGCTCTTGAACCTCTTCTACAGCATTATCCCGAACTACGGTATTGCTATTATCCTCGTGACGCTCATCGTTCGCGGTATTACGACTCCGTTCACCGTGAAGCAGATCAAGTCTACGCGTGGCATGGCTGCTCTCAAGCCGCAGCTCGACGAAATTAACGTGAAGTACCGTACCGACCCGCAGAAGAAGCAGGCCGCTATGATGGAACTCTACAGCAAGAACAACATCAACCCGCTCGCAAGCTGCACGGGTGGTTGCCTCCCGATGCTCATCCAGATGCCGATTTTCATGGGCCTCTTCTTTGTGCTTGGCCGTGCAATCGAACTCCGTGGCGCTCCGGCATTCCTCTGGATTTCTGACCTCAGCCGCAGTGATGTTGTCTGGAGCGGAATCAGCATTCCTATCATCATGCCGTCTGGCCTTGCCATCCTCCCGTGGCTCATGGTGGCAACGACCTACTTCCAGACCAAGGTGACGATGAGTTCCAACGCCGGCATGGACCCTGCACAGCAGAAGATGATGGTGTGGATGATGCCTGCCATGATGCTCTTGTTCAGCGCTGTGATGCCGTCTGGTCTCGTGCTTTACTGGATCATCGGTAACATCTGGAGCATTGCCCAGTACAAGTACATCTACAGCAAGTTCCCGCCGGTCAACGGCTCTACTCCGAAGACTTCTTCCAAGCTCAAGGGCAAGAACGTCAAGGACGCTGAAATCGTGAAGTAACTAGGTGTTGTCATGCCCGCCTTGAGCGGGCATCTCCCTTCGTTTTTTAAGTGCGCGGGCTCTCCCGCGCATTTGTCTTCCTGAGTTGTCATTCCCGCCAGAGCCTGTCCTGAGCACAGTCGAAGGAAGCGGGAATCTCCTTCTCGTCATTAAGCAAAAAAGAAGCCGCATCCACGGCTTCTTTTTTGTTACAGACTTGCGCGTTTGTCATGCCCGCCACCGAGCGGGTATCTCCTTTTTATTATTTCTTTCGCTTGAGCTTCAAGATCCTCATGACGCTTTCATCAATGCGAGATTCCTTGATTTCGCCTTTTTCGATCGCCTTGACAACGATGTCGAAAACCTGCGTAAATTCTCGCCGATTTCTTCCATAAAGAGAATGATGCCGTCATTCTGGAAAACATCGATGTCGCTTGCTCCGATAACCGGCTTGAATCCCCAATCTTTGAGGACATCTGCGGTCTTTTGAATTGTGGAATCGGCAATCGGTGTATTTTTCAAGTTTGCTGAAGCGCCAGAAGAATTGTCATCGCCGCATGCGATAAAAACTGCGCACAAAGCGATGGCGAAAAATGACCATGTATGCCTTTAAAAATCCATAGTGCTCCCCTTAGGATAGATTTTAAATGACCTTTATGAAGAGAAGTATATATCTGTTTTTTAGAAAAGTAAACTTTTCGTATCTACATCGTTCCTGATTCAAGTCCCTTGACGGGGACGTAACGCACGGAGCCGTCGGCGGAGATGATCATCGCAACGCCCGAGAGGTAGTTGACCCAGCGCCATTTCTCGTAGTATCGCACGTTCGCGTGGCCGTTGGTGGTGTAGGCGAGGAGCGGCACGACCAAGTAATCGTGTGTGCACATGATGCTTACGCGATTCATGGCCGGGAGGCTTGCGAGAATGTTTTTCTTGAGGAGTTCTTCGCTGCGGGTTTCCAAGTCGTAGAATGCGTCTTCGTAGGCGCCTGTAAAACCGTACTTGGAAAATACGACCCAGCCGCCTTCGGCATTGATATAGTTGTTCGCGATGGTCTCGTCCTTGATGTACCAGGCGCCGTCCATGTAGGGGAGGACGTTGAGCGTATAGCCTGTTTGGCCTTTGCCGATTGCGATTTCTTCGCAGGTTTCCTGTGTACGCGTGTAGCCCGAGTAACCGTAGTAAAAATCTTCCTTGGCGACGGCTGCAAGGCGCTTGCCCAAATCGCGGGCGTATGTTTTACCGTTGCTGGTCAAGTGGCCTTTCGCGCCGGTGTCATCGGTGCGTTCGCTGTGGCGGATGATGAAGATCGCTTTTTCGTTGGGCTTGAGGTTGGCGTAAACTTCGGCAATGTCCGTGAATCCGTCGGCTTCTTGCGGGGTGGCGATACGCCATGCATTCGTTGCCGTCTCGAAGATGTAATAGCTGTCATGGTTCACGCGGCCTTCACGGACTTCCTTGTCGTATTCGCCGGGGCCGAACCCTGCCGTGTCTTTTTCGATGGGCTGTGCAATGCGCCATTCCTTGGAATTAGCATCGCAGATGAATCGGACTCTGGAATGGTCGGCGTGTTCGTAGTCGTTTGCGAAAAGGGCGCTTTGGCCTTGATTGACGTACGTGACCTGTCCTGCGTTTGCGTCAGTGCATGGCCCGAATCCGTAAGCGACGGGGATAAACGCGCGCATGTAGCGTTCAAAGTTCGGAATGTTCATGCCCCACGATGAAACGTTGTTGCGGATGTCGTTGTATTTCCAGAGTGTGTCGAGACCTACAATCCAGTCGGCAATCTGGATTTTCCAGTTCTGGTCGTTCCAAGTGCCGTCGCCCTTGAGGTCTTCGGCGAGATTGTTCGCGAGGTTCATCATGTCGTTCTCGCTGCGATTGCCTTGAATCATGGCGGAGATGGCTAGAAGTGCTGCACTGTATTCGCTGTTCCCAAACATGTCCAGATCTTCGGCAACGGGCCTTTCGGTGCGCCCGTTGGTGAAATACGGTTGCGAATAAAGCTGGACCGTGTCGATTCCGAATGCGGCAAATGCTTCGCGCTCCGCCTGTGTCTTGGCTTCGGCGAAATCGATGTGGTTCATCGTGAGCTGCTCGATGCGCGGGATGGTGATATGCGTGAGAATGTTCACGTTCGCGTGTTCGGGCGAGCAAGTCTTTGCGGCAAGCGTAATGGGGTTGTTCGAAACTCTGCCTGTCACTTCGTTGCGGTAAAAACCGGTCGCCCTGATTTTCACGCAGTTGGCATTCGAATGGACTTCGTTGAATGCATAGTGCCCGTCATTGGTGAGAATGCAGCCTTCTGCTTTTTGGAAAGTCTCGTTGTTGAATTCCTTGTTTGCTTCGGTGACGGTAACGCTAGAGCCAAAGACGAACGGCCCTTTTTGCGCAATGCCGGAAATCGGCGAGACGAATCCTTCGATAAAGACCGTGTCCAGGCTACCGGCAATTGTTCCGTTTGGCAGTGACGAAACTTTGTCAACGGCATGCAGGAACCCGTCGCTGCATGTGATGCTAAAATCTGTGGTGTCTGCTGCACTGCGCCACGAACCTTTCACGCAAAGGTGCGGCAAATTGTCGCTCTGTACAAAGAACGCACGACCTTCGCGGCTCTCGTCGCAATCGGGCAAGTTCGCTACGCTCGGAACCATCAAGGTATCGAAAAGAGAAATAGGCTGGTTCAGGTCGGAGTCGTCATGGGCGGTAACGTGGTTCCCGTCAGAACCGCAGCCCATCATCAATGACGAAGCTCCAAGAGCAGCAAAAACAATCGCTGTTAAACCAAATTTCTTCATTCCGTACCTGCTTTGATGAGCTGTTTTTATTCTTGGTGGAAAACGGCTTTTATGGCACACGCTAATTTATATGCTAATAAAGGCGGTACAGCGTTCCCGACCTGGGTAAATTGACGAGCATTTGCTCCTGTAAATTCATAGCTGTCTGGAAATGTTTGCAGCCGGGCACATTCTCTTACAGACAAAGTTCTTGGATGGAATGGGTGCAAATGAGAACGGCCGCCGCCTTTTGTCCCGCCCGCAATTACAGTTTTAGAAGGCTCTCTTGGGTCTAACCTGTCAACGCGTCCCAATTTATCCCGCTGGCCGTAGCTCAGAAGCATATATCGCTTGATGGATTCTGCGGTGTGTTCTCTAGTGATATGGCTTGTTGTTGATTTCAAGTCGCGCATAAAGACAGGGCCGCAAGGCGTCTGTTTTTTTGCTGGTTCGGGTAGAACAACAGCGTCTTCTGTACGTGAACCAATCACGATAAAGCGTTTTCTTTTTTGGGGAACTCCGTAATACGAGGCATCAAAGATCCGGGGACCTGCTATTTTATATCCGAGTTTTTTCAAATCGTCCAGCGCCTTTTTTATTTTGCCTGTAGAATCGCATTCCAAAATGCCTTCCACATTTTCAATCAAAAAAGCTTTGGGCTTGAATTTTTTGATGAACCAGATATAATCAAAGATTAGCATTCCCTTTTCTTCGTCGTCAAAGCCTTTTCTCTTGAAATTTTCACCCTCCTTGTTGAACCTTTGGTTTGCGGCAATGCTAAACGACTGGCAAGGAGGACCTCCGTGAAAAACACCCTCGAAATTTTCACTTATGCCATTTTCAGCAAGAATCTTTGCTAGTTCTTCTCTTTTGCTGATATCGCCGCTGTAATTGGGCGGACCGATCACAATTTTTGAAGGGTCGTTTTTTCTCAGGGTATTGCAAAATGTTTCGTTGAATTCAATGGAAATTTTCGTCTGTATTCCTGCGTAGCTAAAGCCGATATCTAGGCCGCCCGCTCCAGAAAAGAAACTGACCGCAGGTATATTGTCCTGCGCTTTGGGGATGTCATCCAGACATTCTATTTTCTCTAAACATTCTTTGGGAATATAGTCGTCTTGCGTGTAAGACAAGTCGTCATAAGAAAGTTCCTGATCATTTAGCAACTCTGAAAAATCGAGATGCTGCTCGATAGATTTGTTTAGAAGATTTTCTTGTTTATCGATCGTTAGTTTCTTTTTCATGCGTTCTTTATTGCAGATAATGCAGATGAGAATATTTCTTTAGCTTCTTCTTTTGTGCTGAAATCAGATTTGTTATGTTCTTTTAACCAGTTTCGATAATATATGTGAATGGCCTTATGGCAGGAAGGGCACAAGCCTATGACATCATCCAGGGATGTCCCGCTAGTTGAAATTTTTATCGTAGATGCCAAAGGTAGTAAATGATGAATCTCTAGCATGTAGTCTGTCCACGGATAAACCCCTCTCATATCTTTTTGACATAATTGGCATTTGGCTTCAGGGTTTTTGTCTCTATAATATTTCCGCAACAGGGAGCTTCTTTCAATTCTAAAGTGCTCAACCTTCTTCCGGTCGCCTTCGATGAATTCAAGGTCTAAAGGCGCGTCTGTAAAGGCTTCTATTTCTGGCGTAACAGATTTAGAGTCCAGACGAGTCATTTGCATAAACTCATCTAGTGCGTCGCTTGCTGGATCCCGGTTTTCGGGAACCAATACCGTATGGAGAAGGTCTTTCTTGGTGGACTTGGATAATGGTTCGAGATATAAATGTTTGTTGTAATACTTCAGAATGCTTAGCTGGCTAAAAAATATAAGCATTTCTCTAACTTGTCTAAGATCCTCATCACAGTCGTTTGGAGTGAGATTTTTATAAAAGTCCAAATCTTCTTTGCCTGTGCATTTGTTTGCTACAATATATCTGGCGACTTCGTCAAGAGAAATTTTTGACTCTAGACCAAGCTCTTGCCGTGCAATAAGAAATTTTAGAATGGCGCAAAACGGATATGTTCTTGTCTCGTTCGGATTGTAGCCGTCAAAAGCAGGGAATGGAAAACTGAATTTTGGAATGTATCTCAAAAAATAGTCATCTACATTTTTGATCAGCCCGTTGTCGGATGCCAAATCTCTACAAAAATCAGTGATGAAAAGGGTGTTTTCCTGGGGACCTTTGGTAGGGAATGTAGCAAGAAACGCACACTGGAAAACACGTTTGTAATTTCGCTTGATCGGGTAATCTTTTCTGTCGGGTGCAAAAGGCATCCCGGTGTCGGCCATTATGTTTTGCCTAAACTTGTCTTCAATGGATCCCAGATTAAGATGATCGAATTTTACGAGAACCTTTGCGATTTCCCGTAATGTATCGAACTGAAAATATTTTAATCTGCCCTGGTCCCAACGCCACATCATGTACCTTAGTCTCCTTTCATAAGATAAAAAAAAGAGATGTCAGCAAATTGTCAATTTTAAACTTTTTTTCGTTTTTTATTTTTTCAGCTTGTCAATCAGCCGTTTGGCGGGGTAGCCGACGAGCTGGAAACCTTTTTCCCAGATGAAATCCTTGATGCGCTCGGTGCGGGTTTCATTGCTCTGGGGGAGCCAGCTCTTGTCAAAGTCTGCATCTATCCCTGCGTTGAGAATGAGGGTTGTGTAGTCCTTGTTGAGGGCGTCGTAGGCGTGATGGCGTACGAAGTGCTTTTTTTCTTCGTAGTTGAAACGGCGTTCCAGGAGCTTGCGCTTCACGAACCCAGCACCTTGTGCAATCAGTTCGTCGTAGGCGAAGAACACGGGGCGTTCCGTGTGGTAGAGCGATTCCATGATGACTTCGGCTTCGGTGAATTTTTCGCTCAAGCCGACTTCGAGCTTACGCGTGACATCGTAGAATTCGGTCTGTTCGGGAGTCTCGAAAATGTGCAAGAAGAACACGCCGAGTGCGGCGGGCTTCATGTACAAGAAGAATGATTGCAGATGCGGTGCAAACTCGTCATTGCTCGTGAGCGAGACGACATCGGCATTGCTGTTTTCGGCGCGTTCAAAGAATTCCTTGAACTTGTTCTGGTAATAGACGATGGAATCGTTGATGAGCAGCAAGCGTTCCACGTCACGCGTGATGAGACCGGGAACGTAGTTGCCGGCAACGTCTGTGCGGTTCGCTTGCAGCTGCAAATAACGCCGCCACATGCCAAAGTCAAATCCGCGATTTTCGGTGAGGAAAAGTTCAATGTGGTTTTCTTTCAGAAAATCGTAGGTGTCGTTCGAAAGCGTTCGGCGATTTGTGAGGAGAACGATCTTGAAGTCGGTCTCCGCAAGATGCTTGAGCGCAAAGCGAACATAGCCGGGGAGGTCTTCCCCGGTTTGGTAACTGGCGTAGAGGGCGACTTTATTGCATGCGTCCATCAACTATCTTCCCCTGCGGCCTCCGCGACTGCTGCGCCCGCGACCTTTTTCGCTCGATCTGCGGCCGCGTCTTGCTTCGCGCGGTTCGCTGGCTACATGGAATCCTTCGCCGAAATCACGGGTTCCGCGCTTTTCAAAGTCACGTTTTTCAGAACTGCGTTTCCCACGCTTGTCGGAGCGGCGACCTTCATCGAATTCGTCACGGCCCTTGCGGAAACTGCCACGTTCACGAGAATCGCGACCGGTGCGTTCGAAAATCGGACCATCGAAATCGCGACGTCCACGGCGACCGCGAGAAACGTATTCCGGTTCGTAATCGTCGTCTTCGTCTGGCTGGCTCACATAGCCGAGTGCTTCGGCGGCCGCAGCGCGGTCAGCTCTTTCATTGAAATTGCGAATGTCGCGTTCGGTATCTTCGCGGGTACGGCGCTTCTTCGGTTCAGGACTCAGCTTTTCGGTGATGCTGAAGTCAGCCTGACCGCGCAATGGGTCAACTCTGAGGAGTTGAACCATCACCTTGTCGCCACGGCGGAAGGTGCGGCCGCTACGCTTGCCAAATGCAAGACCCTGATCCGGATTGAACACGTAGAAGTCATCGCCCGTGATATCGCGGTAGCGCACAAGACCTTCGGCAATCGGATCGTCGATGGAAACATAGATGCCCCATTCTTCGATGCCCGTAACGCTTGCTTCGAAGCTATCGCCAATGCGGCTCTTCAAAATCCAGCAGCTGCACACCTTGATAGAGATGCGTTCCACCTTCATGTTCTTGATTTCGTTTGCTGAAATCAAGTCGCAGACTTCGATCACGCTGTTCACGCGTTCGGCGTCAATTTCCTTACCCTTGCGGGCGAGTTCACGATGGCACCAAAGGTCCGCGTAACGGCGGATCGGCGAAGTGAAGTGGCTGTAATCCTGCCAGTTCAAGGCGAAGTGCCCGAAGCTGTTGGAGTCGTAGTGAGCCTTCTGCATACTGCGCAAAATGCGGTTTGTGAGCGTCTCGTCGCCAGCGGCGCGCTTGACCAAGTGTTCGTAAAGCTTGAAGGCTACCGGGTTCAAGTTTGTATCGCCACTGCGCGGCTTACCCAAGTCACGCAACATCACCGGAGCGTCCTTGAACAGGTCCGGGTACATGTAATAGAGTTCCATGATGTCCTTCGTGTCCGGAGCTTCATGGATACGGTAAATGCCTTGCAGCTTGCGCTGCTTGAGTTCCTTGGCGCAGCAATTGTTCGCGATGAGCATGCACTCTTCCACCCAGGAATTCGATTCATCGTGTTCGCGCGGGAAAATCTGGACCGGTTCACCGTTTTCGTCAAACTTGCAACCGTATTCAGTTGTCTGGAATTCGAGCAAGCCATCCTTAGTGCGGTTCCTCTTGAGGAGCGCGGTCACTTCGGCAAGAGCCTTGATGGAATCGTCGCCTTCTTCCATCATCTTCACGGCCTGCTGGTACGTGATGCCCTTCGTGATGTTCACGACACTGCGATGGAAATCCCAACCGAGAACGTTTGCTTCCTTGTCCAAGTCGATCATGCAGGTGAATGCGCAACGGTCCACACCTTCGTGCA
This sequence comes from Fibrobacter sp. UWB4, assembly GCF_002210345.1. Lineage (NCBI taxonomy): Bacteria > Pseudomonadati > Fibrobacterota > Fibrobacteria > Fibrobacterales > Fibrobacteraceae > Fibrobacter > Fibrobacter sp. UWB4. Next base: position 139,481 of record NZ_MWQI01000004.1, read on the forward strand.
AGCTGCAAACGCCGCTTGAAAGCTTTTCCGGGAGCATCGGCACTGCGGTCCACGGCAAGTATTGCGTATAACTTCTTTCAAGAGCTTCTTCGTCGAGGTCAGATCCTTCAGGCACGTAGTAGCTCACGTCGGCGATGTGTACGCCGAGCTTGTAACCACCATTCGGCTTGCGTTCCACGCTGATAGCATCGTCGTGGTCCATGGCGCCTTCGGGGTCAATGCAAAGAATGTCAAGCTTGCGATAATCCACGCGGCCCTTGAAATCCTTTTCGGTCGGTTCTGTAATGGAGGCCACGTACTTTTCAATAGCGGGGCTAAAGCCTTTCGGAAGATTGCTCTCTTCCATAAACTTTGTCTTGACTTCGTCCCAAGTCACGTTCATGATTTCGGCAGAGCGGTCCACCTTTGCCAAGTAGCTGTGCTTGAGCTTCGGGTGCGGATAAAGCGTGAAGCTGATGGTCTCGCCTTCCTTGCCCGGCGCCTGCCTGCGGTGGCACATCTCGTACACCTTGCCGGTATCGATTTCGGTCACCTGCCAGTCTTCGTCACCGGTCTGGTGCAGAATGCCGCGCTTGACGCGTGTGCCGGAATCCTTTTCGGTCTGACGGCGGCTACGTGCGCCCGGACGGCGATTGTCTTCGACTCCCTGCTCTGCAAGTTTCTTGCGGCGCTTCTCGCGCTTGTCTTCGAGCGGTTCGCCATCGCCCAGTTGGTATTCCTTGTGGGCAGAACGCTTGAGAACGCCACGCTCGATCATGTCGGCGAGGAGTTGCTTAAAAGCCATCTTCTGTTTTTTCGGGAGGCCGAGAGCGCTGCGGAGCTGGCTCCCTACCATAGGTTCGTCACGAAGGATTGCAATAATTTGTTCTTCGCTCGGTAATTCCTTAGCCATAATTAAGCCTCCTTGTTTTCAGTTGCCGCTTCTTTTGCTGCGGCAAGTTCCGCCTGCTTGTACGGCATAGCGGATTCAATCAAATCATGGGTTTCGTCGCGCAGATCGGCCATCGGCTTGTCGGCGTAATCTTCATAACGGATCAGCGGGTGAACGACCATCTCGACGGTGCCGGAATAGACTGCCCACTTGACCTTCGGGAGAATCTTTCCGGTGTTAATAAATGTAACTGGTAAAATCGCAAAATGCTGTTCTTTTGCCAAGCGGAAAATTCCATTTTGGAACTTGAGCATGTGGCCGTCTTCGGTGCGGTGGCCTTCAGGGAACACGACGATGTTGTAGTTGCTTTCGAGGCGCTTCTTGAGGATTTTGCCGAGGCCAGCGTTCTTGCGCGGGTTCTTGTGGATAGGAATGTTGCCGGAACGGTTCAGAACCCAGCCGAACACGGGAGCCTTCCAGAGGCTTGCCTTCGCCATGAACGAAGCCGTCGTGATGGAGTGCCAGATGACGTTGATGTCCAAAAAGCTCTGGTGGTTTGCAACGATGACGTAGTTGATGCCCTGCGGGATGTTTTCGGCGCCCTTGACCGAAACCTTGATGCCGAAAAGCTTGAAAATGATCTTCTGGAATGAAAAAGAGCAAATCTTGGTGCAGTCTTCCCAGTGCCCGCGGATACCGCAATAGAGGGTATAGGGGATACCCGCGACAACCATAATGGTGAAAACGACGATGTAATAAAAGAGTGCAAGAATAGCGCGCATGTTCTCTACTTGTTAAATGTGAACTGAAGCCTACTCAATATAAATAGGTCCCTATGGGCTTAATGTATATTTTTTGAGCGGAGTAAATCGGTTGTTTTTGTTACATACGCATAAATACGCACTTGTCATTCCCGATTTAATCGGGAATCTCCTATTTCCTTGAGAAAAAACTATATTCCTGAACGTAAAACATGGAGTTTTAAATTATGGAAATTAAATGGCTTAATCCCGATGCTAAGTTTGACCGTCTCGTTTTGGCGGGTGATATCGGTGGTACGAATACGAACCTTGGTCTTGTGGGCTACAAGGATGGCAAGTTTACGCTCATTCTCGAAACCGTTTGCCCGAGCCAGTGCATTGAAGGACTTGACACCCCGATCTGTGAAACGCTCAAGGCAGCAGTCGAAAACCGCGCGGATTTGAAGCCGTCCCACATCTGCATCAGCGCCGCAGGTCCGGTGGCAAACAACAAGTGCGTCATGACCAACCTCCCGTGGTGCGTCGACGGCGATGCCATCACGAATGCAACCGGCATTCCGACCCTCGTGATTAACGACTTTATGGCCATTAGCTATGGCATCCCGACCCTCGACGTCGATGACCCGAAACAGATCCTCAAGTTCAAGCACACCGACGGTAGCGAACCGAAGCCGCAGGCTGCAACGAAGGCTGTGATTGGTCCGGGTACGGGCATGGGCGTTGGCTTCCTCGCATTTGACGGTCAGAAGTACATCCCGGCTTGCTCCGAAGGCGGCCACTCCACATTTGCTCCGTTCGACAAGGAAACTCAGGACTTCCGCGACTACATGGAAAAGCGCATCGGCACGGTGCCGGGCGTTGAACCGCTCGTCTCTGGTATGGGCCTTGCTCATCTCTATGAATGGTGGCGCGACACGAAGGGCGTTCCGCAGAACGATGCCTTCAAGAAGATTGAAGAAACCGATTGGCATAACCGTCCGAAGTACATCAGCCGCGCAAGTGATACCGATCCGGTCGCTGCCGAAATGATGCGCATGTTCGTGAAGATGCTTGCCCGCTTCGCTAGCGACGCTTGCACGTTGTTCCTCCCGCTCGGTGGTTTCTACCTCGCAGGTGGAACGGTGCAGAAGGACCTCCGCTGGCTCGAACGCGATAACTTGTTCATGACCTGGTTCGAAAAGAACTACAATCCGAACATCCGCCCGCTCTTGAACAAGATCCCGGTGTACCTCATCAAGGATTATAGCATTAGTTTGTACGGTGCTGCTAATGCAAGTTTGAATTTGCAGAAGTAAACGTATTTGTCATGCCCGCCTCCGAGCGGGCATCACTTTATCGGCGGAGGCGAATGGAAATGCGCTGAAGTCGATGGGTCTAGAGCTTTGTTAATCCCGGCCGCAAAGGCTGGGATTTTTTTATATTGCTTTCAAAAGAAAAGGCTTTAATACATGGCACGTATCTCGAAATCGGCAAAATCGTCGCAATCCTCGGCGACTCTCGGCTTTGAACAGCAAATCTGGAACGCCGCTTGCGAACTCTGGGGGCACATCCCTGCAGCGGACTACCGCAAAATTTTCACCGGGCTCATCTTCTTGCGCTACATTTCGGCCGCATTCGAAAAACGCTACAACGAACTAGTCGCCGAAGGTGAAGGTTTCGAAGAAGATCTTGACGAATACGTGAGCGAAAACATCTTCTTTGTTCCACAAAACGCCCGCTGGTCCGAAATCGCGAAAGCCGCCCATACTCCCGAAATCGGCAAGATTCTCGACCAGGCGATGATCGAAGTCGAGAAGAACAACAAGGCGCTCAAAGGCGTGCTTCCCAAGAACTACGCGGCCCCCGACCTCGACAAGCGCGTGCTCGGCAATGTGGTCGATGTGTTCAGCAACATGGACATGAGCGACACCGAGGCAAGCAAGGATTTGCTCGGCCGCACCTACGAATACTGCATCGCACAATTCGCAAGCTACGAAGGCGTCAAGGGCGGTGAATTCTACACCCCCGCAAGCGTTGTGAAAACCATCGTCGAAATTCTCAAGCCGAGCGAAGGCAAACGCGTCTATGACCCCTGCTGCGGTTCCGGCGGTATGTTCGTGCAGAGCATCAAGTTTATCCAGGATCACAGCGGTAACCGCAACAACGTAAGTGTTTACGGCCAGGAGGCCAACGCCGATACCTGGAAAATGGCGAAAATGAATATGGCCATCCGCGGCATCGACGCGAACTTCGGCGAACACCACGAAGACACGTTCTTCCACGACCTGCACGCCAACGAACGCTTCGACTTCATCATGGCGAACCCGCCCTTCAACCTTAAAAACTGGGGTCAGGAACAACTGCAAGAAGACCCGCGCTGGCAATACGGCCTCCCGCCTGCAGGCAACGCGAACTTTGCATGGATCGAACACATGATCTACCACCTTGCACCCGGCGGAAAAATCGGGCTCGTACTTGCGAACGGCGCGCTCAGCACGCAAACCGGCGGCGAAGGCGAAATCCGCAAACGCATCATCGAAGCGGACCTCGTCGAAGGCATAGTCGCCATGCCCACCCAGCTCTTCTACAGCGTCACCATCCCCGTCACGCTCTGGTTTATAAGCCGAGGCAAAAAGCAGAAAGGCAAGACGCTCTTCATTGACGCCCGCAATATGGGCCACATGGTGGACCGCAAGCACCGCGACCTCAGCGAACAGGACATCGAACGCCTCGCGAGCACCTTCGAGAAATTCCAGAAAGGCAAACTCCAAGACGAAAAAGGCTTCTGCGCCGTAGTCGAAACCGCAGACATCGCCAAGCAGGACTACATCCTCACCCCCGGCCGCTACGTCGGCATCGAAGACACCGTGCAAGATGACGAACCCTTCGAGCAGAAAATGGTCCGCCTCACCGGCGAACTCTCCGAAATGTTTGCGAAAAGCCACGACCTCGAAAAACAAATCAAGAAGAACCTGGAGGGTCTCGGATTCAAGATGTAATGCCCCAGGTGGGGGAAGCCTCCCCCTCGGCAAAGCCTGTAGTCTTTTCCTACCCCCTCGCCTAGGGGCTCCGCCCCTAAAACCCCGAAAGCAAACAGAGACGCATCGACACAACAAACGTCATTGCGAGGAGCGAAAGCGACAAAGCAATCCAAGAAATTACGAGGATCTAAAGCCTTAAAGATTTTGAAGAGAACAGAGAATGAGCAAAACGGAATGGAAAGAATATAAACTCGGTGAAATCTACGAAGTTCACAACGGCTTATCCAAAGGACGAGAATTCTTTGGATCCGGTTATCCATTCATTTCATTTTCTACAGTTTTTAACAAATGGTTTATTCCCGAAATAATAACAGATCTAGCTCAAACAACAGAATCCGAGCAAGAAAGTTATTCCATTAAAGCAGGCGATATTCTTGTTACAAGAACTAGCGAAACTGCCGATGAATTGGGGATGAGCTGTGTTGCCTTGAAAGATATTCCTAAAGCAACTTATAACGGATTCTGCAAAAGGATGCGTCAATATAATAAAGATATTGATGTTGATCCGAAATATGTTGGCTACTATATGCGAAATCCTGAATTCAGAAAGAACTTTCAGGCTTTTGCAGGATCAATGAGCACACGAGCAAGTTTAACGAATGACGCATTGCTTGGATTAACTATAAAATTACCCCCACTAGCAGAACAGCAACGCATCGCCAAAATTCTATCATCCCTTGATGACAAAATCGAACTCAACAATGCGATAAACAGGAATTTAGAGGAACAAGCCCAAGCAATCTTCAAAAACTGGTTCATTGATTTTGAACCATTCGGCGGTGAAATGCCGGAGGATTGGAAAATGGGAACGGTAGCAGATATCATAGTATCGCATGATTCTAAAAGAATCCCTCTTTCCAGCATGCAACGCGATTCCATGAAAAAGATATATCCCTATTATGGTGCTACATCATGCATGGATTATGTTGAAGATTATATTTTTGATGGAATTTATCTTTTGCTGGGGGAAGATGGAACCGTTGTTGACAAGGATGGTTTCCCAATTTTGCAGTACGTTGAAGGAAAATTTTGGGTAAATAACCACGCACATATTTTAACAGGAAAAAGTGGATACTCTGTAGAAATGCTTTATCTGTTCTTTTCAATGACAAAAGTTCAGGAAATCGTTACGGGAGCTGTCCAGCTTAAGATCAGTCAAGGACGTTTAAATGGATTGACGGCAATCATTCCTAATGAGAAAACATCAAAAGCTTTTGATGAAATTATTCAGCCGATGTTTCGTCAGATACGCCTTATTCGACAACAAAATCAAAACCTGACCATCCTCCGCGACACCCTTCTCACAAAACTCATGTGCGGGGAATTTGGAGTATAAAATGGTCTTTATAAGCTATAGTCATGATTCCGACAGTTTTTGTGATCAGGTTTTAGAATTATCTGACTATCTAAGATCGCAAGGAGTAGATTGCAATATTGACCAATATGAGGAAAGTCCTCCTGAAGGGTGGCCGAAATGGATGGAAAAACAGATTAGAGAGGCGGAGTATGTCTTGGTTGTCTGTTCTGAGCCTTATCTGCAAAAAGCTTCCTTGCAAACGGCTCCATCTGTCGGTTTGGGTGTTAAATGGGAGACTTCGCTAATAGAAAATCTTCTTTATGAAGAAGGTTGCGTTTCCAATAAGTTTATACCGATTGTTTTTTCTGTTGAAGATGAAAAACATATATTAACGCCGTTGAAGGGATTTACATTCTATAATCTTAAATATCCCCTAAAAAAACAAGATTTGGTAAATCGTCTTTTAGGAATAAAAAAACATAAGAAACCTCCTTTAGGAAAACGTCCAAGTTTGCCCCCGAAAAATACAAAGGAAGGTGCAAGACTTCTTGTCACAAGCGTTATTGATGTTGAACTTTGGAATAAGGCTTCCTGGAATTATGTTGGCTATGCAAGTTATGAAGACGAATCGCAACCACCACTTTTGGGATTAGCATTTAATAATCAGCAGGAAGGACTAAAAATATTTTCTGATTGGAAAAAACGATTTGGCGATGAAGATGTCAATGATGAGATATCCATTCATATAATAGAAGATGATGATTCAGATTCCTATTGCGTCTGTTTATGTTCAGATTTAGACGCCGTGAAGCAACGTTTTCAAACATCTGGAATGAGCGATGATTATAGTATTTATATAGATGATCAGCGATGGCATAGAATGGACGTTGTAAATTCCAAATTTAAAGATTTGTTTAAAAGAGACTTTGAAAAGAACAAATGCTTTGACTTCGTTCCTTTCGTATTGACAGCAAATGGAATTCAGCCTATTATGGATCTTGCCATTCGAAAAAAGAAAATCACTTTTAGAAAACTGAGCGAAGTGAAAGATGAAAAAGATATAGATTGCTTTGTTCATACGGTTATAAAGGAACGCGAAGCGAATAAAAGAAAAGTGAATTCCTAGAATGATTGTCAATCAGTTTGTAATCAGAATGACGAATTACAGTCAAGCAAGACATCTTTCAGCATAAAAAAGCTCTTGTTTAGGTTTTGAACGACGTTGAGAACCCGTTCAAGAGTATACCGCTCTCTAAAACGCACTGGATATAAGAAAAATTAAGAAACAAAACAAGATAAAGACTTGATTTTTCGTTTTCTTTAGAGTATACTTGTATGCAAGTTAAATAAGCTAACCGATTGCGTTAGTGAAAAAAAACGTATTATATGCTTAATTTTCTTTATTATGAATCACAAAGAAGAATGATCTTTAGCAAGATTTTTCCCTTGTTTATCTTTTTAAGTGATTTTGTCATTTATGTGCATTTATTTTACTTGTTTGGGACAAATAAGAGTTTTAATGAAAACGAGACTTTTTTTCTTTTTTTTGTAATGATTTTTGTTCTACTATTCGATTGGCTCCTATGGGGGACGAAAAAATTTTCTTGGGTGCAAATAATCAAATTTTCCCTCGCATCTTTAAGCTCAAATTATCTTGCTGTTGAAATACAGTCATTTTTCTTACTGAGTTTTGATCTATTTTACTCAAGTATTTTTCGAAAAGGGGAAAAAGATGACAAAATACTCACGAGTGCTGTGATGTTTTTGTTCAGTTTCTTCGTTTTATTTCGCTTTTATGTGAAGGGATTGACGAATAGCCTGATTATAGTAGGCGAAAACATTCTTTTTCTATTTCCGTTGCTTGTTATGCGCACCTGTAATGAAATTTCGTTTTTTGAAAAGATTCCAACTAACAAATGGCAATTATTTTGCCAAAACAAATATGAAATTCCTGTATCATTAATTTCTTGGTTCCTGCCATTTTGCTTAGCATATCTTATTTTATTTGATGTACCTTTTTTTTGCGTTGTTTTATTTGGGATAACCATTCCATTCTGTTTTATTTATGATTTCTTTAAAATAAAAAAAGAAAATGAATCCACGATTCTCAGCTACACCCTAGAAATGGTGTATAAATTCGGGATAATCATTCTATTACTAAATATAAAGGATTAATATGGATAATAATTTTATTTTTCTTATTACTTTTTTTTCTCCGCTTTTCATCTTTAATTTTACATCATTGTTCATCTTAGCTCAAGAAAATTTTCACAAATTCAATTCAATTAAGTTGTTGAAAATGGTGCTTTCACCATTGGTAATTCTATTCTGCATCATTGTTCCTGCAGGAATCATTTTGTTGACACTCACAAATGCAATACCTGAATCAGGAAAAAAATTTTATTCAGCCTGCGGTATCGTCTATGGAATAGCAACATCCATTTATCTATTGCAACGTTTGAAAAAAATGTTGGACCCTATATATGCCGCAAAAAAAATCATTTCTGAAATTAAAGAGAATGAGTTTCTTTCATACAAAAAAGGGGAGATTCCAAAGGGAGAAAGTAATTTTGATGATTTGTTAAGATTGTGCTGTGGAGTTGTTGAACGAAATGATGAATTTGAATCGGCATGTATTTTTGATTTTATATTTGACTGGTTTTACTTACATATTAGTCAAGTAAAACCCCATTCTAAATGTTATCGAGATCAAGACGAAGATAAATTCAATAGATTTTTCGTAAGCGTTTGCGAAAAAATAAATCAAAAAGACAATTCTGTCATAAAAATCAATTATGTTAATGCGATATACAAAAGTTTTTTAACAAAAATAGATTATTGTGATTTTGACAAGAATCTCTTCCAATTAAACTCTTTAAAGATGTTAGCAGGGGTATTGATTGAAAGAGGACTCAGTCAAGATAACGCAGTCGCAGCCAACATATTTCACGCTATAATAGACCCTTCTAAAAATATTCTTAATAAGATCCAAGCTTCTCCCTATGAAGGATTTTATGTTGAAAAATCTGATGGTTATAAAGGTTTTAAGGAAACCATTTTAGGTAGCATCTTATACCTTTACGATACAGCTATAAAATATGAAAATATTGATTTCATAAGTCATACTTTTATTGCTTGCCGTTTATTTAATTCTCATCATGATTCTTGTGAATTTATTTCTTGGAATGGCAATTATCTCCAATGCTATTTTGATATTTCGTCAACTTACAAAAATATTTACAGGCTCAAACATTACGATAGAAAGTGTATTCAATTCATATTGCATGAATACCGACTCATCCTTGATGCAATAAAGTATCAAGATGCCAGCAGAACTGTAATAAAGCATTTGTTCAATGCTTGCATGAATGATTTGACAAGAATATTCACAGATTTAATTGAAAATACGAATATTTTAAAATCTAACGACTTTGATCTTTATTATGATTTATTTATGTGGAATGATATTTCTGACGATTATCAAGCGGAAACTTATCTAAAGTATTTTTCTTTTTTGTTAGAGAAAATCCTTGCAAAGCCCAAGGAATGCGAATGTAATCGCATCGCCTGCGAATTGTGGGGACGAACTGAACAGATTTCAAAAAAATTGAACGAGCTGAATAAGCCTTATGCAGTATTTTGGAATGAATGTTGTAACAACCTTCAGAAAAAATTTCCAAATACCTATGATGATTACCAAAAGTACATAAATGCCGTTAACGATGAAATAAAGCAATTCAAAAAAATGGTGTCTGAAGAAGTGTTTAAACCTTGAAAAATTGAGGACTATTTGAATCGAAAATAGTTACAAAGTAAATTTTTGTTTATGTTGACGCGGAATTGAATCAATTATTGTGCTATTTTATTTTTACAAGTTGTTCTTTTGATTATCATGTTGTTTTAAATAATATAAATTAAAACAAATTTGTAAATAACCGCAAGGAAATTCTTAAATGATAAGAAAAGCTATTCTTGTATATCCCGAAGATAACGGATTCATAAGTCCGCTAAAAGGGCCTATAAATGACGTCAAAAATTGGAAAGAATATCTTAATTCTCCGTTAGGAGGATCTTGGAGCGATTCGGAAATTAAAATATTGCCCACATCTAATTCCGCAGTATTGCATCATTACTTAGCCGAGGAAATTAAAGACGAATGCGATTATATATTTTTCGTTTTTTCAGGGCATGGTGGATTTGACACGTCAATCGACGAGAGCATGTCTCCTAAGGGGGATTTCATTTATTGCAGTTCATACTCATCAATGTATTTAAGTGAAATTACTGAATTGCTCAAAGGTGTTACAAAAAAAGCGTTAATGTTTGTTGATTGCTGTCGATCAAATGTATCGTTTGCACCTCGATTTCACGATTATACAACTGTACAAGGTTATGACCGATTTGTTACTACGCAACAACCCAAGCCTGAGATTTTACAACTTTCAGAATCAGTCCAACGAAAACAAATCAATTTGAAGGGCTTTAAAATTTTCTTAGAAGGCGCCACACATAAAGGAATTCTGCTTGAATCTAGGAAAATTAATTCTGAAGACGCCAAGAAAAAATGGTGGGATAACATGCCCCAGGAGGACGGCATAGAGATAATCCACTCTTGTTCACAAAACGAATATGCTTATGAATGCGAAATAGATGGAGAAGTGGTTGGCCTTTTTTCCTATTTATACATTAACTCATCAAGTGAATTCATTCACAGAGACTGCCTTACCATAAATGAAGCCTTTGAGTTGACAAAGGGCAAACCTAACGAATTCATCCAATCGAATGGATATGCAGAAAAACAGAATCCCTTAAAAGATGACCCTTGCTTAAATTTTCCGTTCGCAGTTTACCCTTCCAAAGGGGAAACATTGCTAGAATACTTGGATGAAGAATGTTTCAAAAAAATAGAAAAGTGCCCTTATGTCTACAACAACGAAAAAGCTTTATTTGAAAGTTATGATTTAATTCCGGGAACCAATCAATCATATGCTATTCATAAGGCGGATACATTATCGAACACCGTTAAACACGCACATGTTTATGCAAAACCCAAAGGGAAAGGCGGACAGCTTTATTCTGTTCGTGTAGACGGCAAAGGGCATGATGGATCTTCAGGATATCAAATGCCTAAAAAACACCGAGAGCATTTTGAAAAATTAGGTTTTAAAATTCCTGAAACCGGAATTTTAGAATGTCGATTATATTTAATAGACCCAGAAAAATACATTTTAGAAATACTGAATGAATAAACTATATATTTTGTCCCTGATAAAAATATTTTTCGAAGTCAAGCGCATCAATCGCTTGACTTTCTGATTTTAGTAAAACATTTGCCATACGCTCATTCAATGGTTCGAAAAAGTCGCCTCCTTGGCAATGTGAATTTTTATTTTTTACAAACAAAAAGATCCATCTTTTAATAAAAATAGTATTATGTCACAGTTTGTCATTTAAGTGAAAGTATATTTACTATATGACCAAAATCAAACTTCTTTATACATCAGCATTAGATTCAAAGAATTCTCTTGTTACCGCATTACAGGCAGAAAAGGGTGGTAAATTTTCATGTCCGCTTTGCCAGGGAGAAATGATTCTCCGAAAAAGTGGCAAAGAAGGTCCTGGCAGCAGAAGACCTCATTTTGCTCATAAAGCGCTTACTCCTAATTGCACTCCCGAAGGCGTATTACATCACTCCTTTAAAATGATGCTCGCGAATATTCTAGAAGCCAAAGTGGCTAATAATGAGCCATTCCCATTATCTTTTACATGTGGGCATTGCGGCGAAGTGCACGAAGCAAATCTTTTAAAGATTACAAAAGAAATTGCCGTTGAGAAGAATCTAGGAACATGTATTCCAGATATCACCTTAATAGATAAAAACGGAAAGCCTTATCTCGCCATAGAAGTAGTTGTAACGCATCCGCCAGAAGAAGAAACGCTGGAATATTATCGAAAAAATAACATTTCTCTTTATCGCCTGAACATTAATTCTGAAGCCGATTTAGACAACATTGAAGATCGTGCTAAAAAGCCGGACGAATTTTGGTTCTGCAAGAATCCTAAATGCCCGACCTGCGGTTCCTTTATGGATACCAAAGTTATGGCCATTGGAAATATAGAATGCCATCGTTGCGGCCAACCAATGAAAATAGCCCTGATTGTCAGCTCCGCCTGGCTAAAGAAAAAACACTACGATCCCAAAACTCCAATCAGTTTTGACGAACACGAAAGATCCTTTGCAAAAGAACATGGGGTTATCGTGCAGCAACGATTTAGTAAAACTAGAGGAGAGTACTATCAGGCAAATGTTTGCCCACATTGCAACGCGTTCATTGGAGAACATTTCTTAATTGATTACATCATGGAGTTGTTCTATGATGACGAGAACAAGGGGTCTAGCATGTTCGAAAAGATCAAAATGGGATGGTTTTGCCCCAAATGCGAAATGGGAATAGAGGAATAAATATGAATCAGTTTACGCCGGTTTTATTCGATACCTCAATTTGGGTTAAGCTTATAAAAGAGAATATCTCCTATAAAGAGTGGGAGGCATGTGGCGTAGTTCCCTTTTTGCCTTTAGAAGTTCTTTTAGAATTGGTTGATGTTGATGAAAGTAATCGACTTAAACGTTTAACCTACCTTTCTCAACTTCCACAAATAGCTACTTTGCCACTCCATTCAGAACCGGAACTAGGAAGTATCCCTTATTTGATATCCTTAGAATATCTTCACAAGTTATCAAATTCCAAAGACTCCTTAAGTGATTTTCTCAAAGATAAAATTAGAATTGAGACGGGCTCTGTTTTGTTCGGTGATACAACTGATATTACAAACTATTTGAACACCTTTGATTCTTATTTGGAAAAGAGTAAGAGAAAAAATGCAGTTCTTGCAAATCCAATGCTATTTGATCCGCGATTAAGGAAAATGAAAATTTCTGATTTTCCGATAGAGAAAGTTTTTATGGAATCCCAAATAGAAAATATTGGTAAACTTTTTGAATCGCGTTCATATAAAAAATCATTTGAAAACGAGCCTTCTTACGGCAAAGAACTGTTTATAGACAAAGCTAGGAATATGGTGAATCAGGGCCATTTTGACCATATAAAGGATTTGCAATCAAAATTGCCACAAAACATGCCTATTTTAGACTTTTTGCGGCTAGTTGAAATCAAAAACCTTCTAAAGGATATCTCGGAGAATTTGAATATTCCATTAAATACACTAGAGACAATAGATTCTCGCGATATCACCATATTGAACATCCTAGATGCATATAAAGAAGAATATTGCAAAGAATTGTGGCGAGATAAACAAAGAAAGATTGAATCCAGTTCTTATGTGGATGGACAATTAGTTGCCTTCTCGTACTTCATGCCTGTTATGGTTGATGTTAGAACCGCATTATTCGTTGAACGAATGAATAAACGAGGTTTCCAATTAAATTGTTTCCAGGCAAGTAATGTGGATATATTCCTTGAAAAATTGACTACTTTATCATAGTAGCAAATTCTGCATTTTCCCCGCTCCCAAGTATTCCAGCAAGAAGAATGGGAACGCACTGAGGGTAGCGACAACACCCTCATTCTTTATCAAGACTTGTTGGTGCTGTAAAATGGTTGGCTGCTGCATTTGTTCGAGCGATAAGGTCCCAGTTGGCAATTTCATTAGCCACTTGGCTTTTTCGTAATTTGCCTTGCTGATGATTAGCCAATTTTCTCGGCAATTTGCTCTGCAGATTGTTTTTGAATCACGGTTCAAATCATTCACAAAATGTTTGAAACCGTCTTCTTCGCAATCACAAATTTTAAACAGTTTTCTGTCTTCGGGCAAAAGGCCGTTTGATTGGTCGCATATATTGACCACTTCGACCATCGGATAGCTCAAAAACAATTTGCCGTTTTCGGTTTCGTTATTAAAGAATTTAACCAATTCGCAGAGTTGTTCGCAAGACTGCTCAATCGATTGGGCTAGCCCATGGATATCCAAATCAAAGAACAGGAATACCTGAGAAACTGATTCCCTATCCAAATCCTGGAGTTCCTTATCTTCCTTATGCTGTTCTTTTATGACCTCTACAACATCTAAAAAGCCATCATCGTCTTTTAACTTACCATAAAGGCTATAGATGTTGGACGAGAAAACAATTTTCACCAAATCGCTAGACAAATCGGCTAGTTCTTCAGGGAAAGCCTTTTGCAATCGGGCGACTATGTTCCCTTCGGGCTGTTCACCCTCCAATACAAAAAGGACCTTTGCGGAACTCAATCGAAAGCTCCTGCACGGAACATTTTGGGAATGTTGAGAGCCTGGCGCAATTCCTTCTGCGTCCTAGACGAAAGCGGGCCCATCACATAGGAATCAGAATCCTTGTATTCGGGCAACATTTTGAAGGCACAGTCTGGGCGAATCAAATCGTTTGTCAGCAAAGTAGAATCATGCGTAGTCAACAGAACCTGGCTTTGGACGTTCCGCAACATTTCCACGACTTTCGCAGCCGTTTTCTCGTGATAGAAAGCGTTGAATTCATCAAGGTAAACAAAGCTGGGCGTGGTCGATGCATTCCCTTGCATTTGCATGTACCAGAAAAAGAAGAATACGAGTGCTTGAGTTCCTGTAGAAGCATTCTCCCAGAAATCAATAATGTGGTTACCGCCAAAATCAAAGAACAGCTTTTCCTGCCCATATATTTTTAGGCTTTTCAACTTGCAGTCAACATCAACAGAATTAAGGAAATCTTCAAGTTCCTTGAGTTTTCCTTTCCGTATAATCTCAACATCAACTTGTGTGCTGCCAACAGCAAAACCTTGATAATAATTTTGTCGAAGGTGCGAAAACATAAGCATACGATCAACAAAATCAAAAAAATCCTTGACGACTTTATTCGTCGCGTTGTCAGCAAGAACTGCATTTGCCCTAATAAAGCGCATTGCAGAAATCTTTATGTCAAGCTTGTTTCCATTAAGCGTTTCAGCCCCTTGTAAATCCGTATGAAAATCATTCCAACTACGAGATACAACCTGGACATCATCTACAAAGAATTTTTCTTCCAAAATATCTTCATAAGAAGGCTTGCTATATTCGTATCGAACACGGGATGAACCAAAAACGAATTCATATACAAATTCGGCATTATTCTCTAAATGCATTGCATTTGTATAGGACATGTACAGCATCGGATTTCGCTGCTTGTCCGTCAGGTTCTGCACTATATCAAAAATCGCCTTTCCGAGATTAGATTTTCCAATGCTGTTCGGTCCGTAAATCAAACCGGTCTTGACAATACCGTCCTTTACGCAAGCTTCCGAAAAGGCGTATTGCTTGGTTTGAGACAGGTCAATTGTGAACTTTTTTTCGAAGTTCTTAAAATTTTTTACGGAAAATTTCGCTAGCATTCGTAAAACCTACCTTAAATCGCTATAAATATACCTAAATATTTAAACAAAAACAGCACCTGCCGTAAAATTTTTACGGATGTACACGCAGAATGCCGTTTTTCGGGAAAAAAACGCAATTTTGGGGTGTTCGGTCGCATTTTTTGATTAAATTTCTCACAAAGGATTTAGTCAAATGCCGTCAATCTACAACGAAAACGCCTACGAGCAATGCCTTATTGAGTTGTTCAGGGAAACCCTGGGCTGGGATTATTGCTATGGGCCCGATGTAGAGAGGGATTTTCGAGACCCGCTTTACGAGCCGGTTCTTGAAGAAGCGATTTGCCGAATTAACCCGAAGGCGGATTCGCATGCCATTGCAGAGGCGTTGAACAAGATTCGCCATTTTGAAAATAACGACCTTGTAAAACAGAACGCCTTGTTCATGGATTATATCCAGAACGGCGTCGAGGTCACTTATTCAAAGAATGGCGAAACAAAGGCCGACATTATTTACCTGGTCGATTACAAGAATGTCGGGAACAATTCCTTCATTTTTGCGAACCAGTGGACGGTTGTCGAGAAGTCCAACAAGCGGCCCGATGTTCTGCTGTTTTTGAACGGGCTGCCGATTTGTCTGTTTGAGCTCAAGTCTCCAAGCCGCGAAGAGACTGATGCAAGCGAAGCCTACTTGCAGATTCGTAATTACATGCAAGAAGTCCCGAGTCTGTTCATTTACAACTGCATTTGCGTGATGTCGGATCAGCTTGTTTCTAAGGCGGGTACGATTACGAGCGGCGACGACCGCTTTATGGAATGGAAGACGAAGGACGGCGACAAAGAAACGACTGCGCTTGCCGATTTCACGACTTTCTTTGAAGGAATTTTCCAGAAAGAACGGCTGCTGGACATCATCAAGAATTTTATCTGCTTCAACAACGAAGGGCTGAAAAGTTACAAGATTCTGGCTGGGTACCATCAGTATTTTGCAGTCCGCAAGGCGATTGTCCGCACGGAACAGGCCGTGCAGGGCGACGGTAAAATCGGCGTCTTCTGGCATACGCAAGGCTCGGGTAAATCGCTCAGCATGGTGTTTTATGCGCACTTGCTACAATCGACGATTGAAAGCCCGACGATTGTGGTGATTACCGACCGCAACGACCTTGACAATCAACTTTACACGCAATTTGCCAACTGCAAGGATTTTCTGCGACAGGTTCCTGTTCAGGCGGAATCGCGCGAACATTTGAAATCGCTGCTGAACGGGCGCAAGGCGAACGGCATCATCTTTACGACGATGCAAAAGTTCGAAGAATCGAACGAGCCACTTTCTGACCGCCGCAATATCATTGTGATTGCGGACGAAGCGCACCGTGGTCAATACGGCTTGACTGAAAAAATCAAGACAACGAAGGATGACCAGGGCAATTTGATTGCGCATAGGGTCAAGGGTACTGCTCGCATTATCCGCGATAGCCTTCCGCACGCCAGTTTTATCGGATTCACGGGAACGCCTATCAGCCGCGACGACCGCAACACTACCGAAGTGTTCGGCAACTATATCGACATTTACGATATGACGCAGGCGGTCGAAGATGGTGCGACTCGTCCTGTCTATTACGAAAGCCGCGTTGTCAAACTCAAGTTGGACGACAAGGTCCTCAAGCAAATTGACGATGAATACGATTTGCTCGCCGGTAATGCAGACCCGGAAGTCATCGAAAAGAGTAAGCGAGAATTGGGCCAGCTAGAAAGTGTCCTCGGGAACGGCAAGACGATTGCTTCGCTGGTGGATGATATTCTTGAACATTACGAAGAACATCGCGAACACCTTTATACGGGCAAGGCGATGATTGTAGCATACTCCCGCGACATCGCAATGAAAATTTACGAGCGAATTTTGGAACTGCGCCCTGAATGGGCGGGGACAACATCGCAAGTGACAATCGGCTCGAAGTTGGTTACAGTCCCCGGTGACGACGCAAAGGTTGCCGTGGTCATGACGGAAAGCAACAAGGATCCGGAAGAATGGCGACCGATTGTCGGCAATAAATCGAAACGCCAAGAACTTGCTGTCCGTTTCAAGGATAACGAAAGCCCTTTGAAGATTGTCATTGTCGTTGATATGTGGCTTACAGGATTCGATGTGCCGTCGCTTGCCACGATGTACGTTTTCAAGCCGATGGAAAGCCACAACTTGATGCAGGCCATTGCCCGTGTGAACCGCGTTTATCAGGACAAGGAAGGCGGCCTCGTTGTTGATTACATCGGAATTGCAAGTGCGCTCAAGCGCGCAATGAACGACTATACCGTTCGCGACAGGAAACGCTACGGTGATATGGATATTGCCAAGGATGCGTTCCCCAAGTTCCAAGAAAAACTGGAAATTTGCCGCAGTCTGTTCCACGGATTCGATTACTCCAAATTCTTTACGGGTTCCGCACTACAAATTGGCATGTGCATTACCGATGCACTAAACTTTATTCTGGACCCGAGCCGCGAAGAGCAGAAAAAATCGTTTATCAAGGAAGGGTTGATGTTGCATCAATCGCTTTCGCTGTGTTCTTCGATTGTGCCAAAGAACATGCAGGCCGAGGTGAACTTTTTCGAAGCGGTCCGCGTGCAAATTATGCGTTTTCTCTACGGCCGCGGCGACAAAAAGTTCAGCCTAAAGGATGTCAACGAGCGCATTAACGAACTCTTGAAACAGAGCGTTAAATCAGATGGCGTACTGAACTTGTTTAGCGATGTTGGTGAAAAGTTCTCACTGTTCGATCCGAAATTCCTTGAAGATATCGCCAAGATGAAGCAGAAGAACATCGCGGTTGAAATCCTGAAAAAGTTGATTGCAGAGCAGGTCAAGGTTTATTCGCGCACGAATGTGGTAAACGCGCAGAAATTCTCTGAACTTTTCCAAGGGGCGATGAACCGTTACTTGAACGGAATGCTGACTAACGAACAAGTCATTCAAGAAATGCTCAATTTGGCACAGCAAATTAAGGAAGCCGCATTCTCTGGCGAAAAGCTTGGCTTGACAAAAGAAGAAGTCGCGTTTTATGATGCGCTCACCAAGCCCGAAGCCGCAAAAGATTTCTATAGCAACGATCAGTTGGTCGCCATGACCCGCGAACTAACGGAACTCCTCCGCAAAAATAGAACGATCGACTGGCAGCGCAAAGAAAGCGCCCGTGCCAACATGCGCAGGCTCATTAAACGCCTGCTGAAGAAATATAAGTATCCGCCCGAAGGCCAGGAAGATGCCCTAAAGACCGTCATCAGCCAATGCGAAATGTGGACGGATAACATGGATGATTTCGAAACGACTGAAGAAAATGCCGCAGTCAACAACCTGCTGTATTTTGCGCCTGAAATGCAATACAAAAATGTAGCTGAAAAGCAGGCTGATTATAAGGCGTAAGTGATATCTTTTATTTATCCTTGATGACGGTATAACTTTCCCTATTAAATTAGGTAGTTCCATGTTCACCTTCATTCGCAATTTTTTTGAACGCCGCAAGGCCCTTGCTGCTGAACGGAATCGCTTATGTCACGATTTGCTACAACGGGTTTCTTGGGCGCTGTCGGATTATATTGATGCGAGCAAGACGAAGGAAACCCTTCAAAAGTGGATTGACGATAAAAGTAAGTTGCTTGTTGAACTGAACGATATCAGCGAATTTAAAAGGTCGTCTTACTACAAACAATTAAAGCTGCAAAGAAAAATTTTTGATGAATTCTATGCGCAGGCGCCCAATAAGATTAAGGCTTTTATTGCAGAAGAGCAACAAAAGCGTGCTGATGCCGAGTATGTTTCAAAGAAAGTGAATCAGTGGGCTTCGGAACAAAAGTCACAAAAGATTAAAGCGTCAAAATCGAAGGATTTGGGTCGGAAAATAGCGAAGTTGGCGGTGAATGCGGAGGAATCTATTCCTGCAAATGACATGTGTACTTGTTGCGGAAAAGATGGTAAAAGAAAGATGTTGTATCCAACAGAGGGTGAGGCGCTTATTGTCGCGGAACATCGTTCTAAACAAAGTGGGATTCCGTTGCATGTTTATCCATGCCCCAATGGTTGTGGATTTCATATTACAAGCAATCAGGGATAATCGTTTAATGCTGATTACTGCATGATGTGATTCTCTGTCAAATGGAGAATTGCGTCTTTTGCGTTTATAACGCAACGCATTTCGCCTCGGCACCCTCGACAGAAGTATTTACTCACGGCAAAGGGCGTCGCTGTTTATCACGGATGACGGTCCACAAGCTTATATCGCATGCTGCGGCCGCCTTTTTTGTTTGTCTCGAGGATTCCTTTGTCCATGAGACTCTGGATTTCGCGGAGGGCGGTGTCGTGGCTTGCATTGAAAAAGGCGGCCGCTTCTTTTGCGGTGAAGGGTTGCGCGAGACGGCCTGCCATGATTTCATCGATGAGCTGTTGTTCGCGGGCGCTGAACGTGTCGTTTGCGTGGGCGCTGCGGAACTGGATGCGGCTGATT
Source organism: Fibrobacter sp. UWB4 (assembly GCF_002210345.1). NCBI lineage: Bacteria > Pseudomonadati > Fibrobacterota > Fibrobacteria > Fibrobacterales > Fibrobacteraceae > Fibrobacter > Fibrobacter sp. UWB4. The sequence continues at coordinate 159,300 of NZ_MWQI01000004.1, forward strand.
GCAGAGGCGAAAAGTTGTTCGCTGTCCTTGATGGCGTCTCGCATCATTTGCAGGAACCATAAAATCCATTCGGTGAGATCGCCGCTAGCGGCTTGCGTTCGTGCGAGAATCTTGAAGTAGTCGCTTTTGTGAATGTTAATTTGTTTGTTTAGCGCGTATTGGCAATGAGTCGTGTTCTCGGTGCGTGCAAGTTGCATGGCCGTGATGGCGCGGGCGAGTCTTCCGTTTGCGTCGGCGAAGGGGCGAATCGTGATGAACCAGAAATGTGCAATTGCGGCTTTAATCACCCCATCTATATTTGCGCTTTCGAACCACGATAAAAAGTTTTCCATTTCGCTTTGGAGGCGTTCCGGGTTCGGGCCTACAAAATGGAGCGTCTTGGGAGCGAAATCGGGGGCGGTCGCGTCGATGGTCGTTTGCACTTCGCTGGGTGATTCGCGGAACTTTAAGACTTTGTTCTGACCCATCGCGGAATGCCAGTTGAATAGGCGTTCTTCGGTGAGGGGCTGCGAGGCGTTCTGGATGGCGCCTAGATAGTTCTTGATGTAGTTTTGCGAACCTTTGCTTTTGAGTTCCACTTCGGCTAGCGTGTTCGTGGGGTCGAGCGTGTAGCCGTCGATGGCGTAGTTGGCGACGATGTCTTCGGCGAGGAGCTTGGCTTCGATGTCCTTCAATCCGCAGATCTGCATGATTCCGATGAGCTTGCCTTCTTCAAGGCGTGTCTGCCCAAGCGCTTGGAGCACCTTGGGAGAATCGAAGCGGAATCGCGTCCAGTCTGGGAATTGGTGGATGTAAAGCATGGTTATTCGACGTTGTTAGTCTAAATATATTCTTTTTTAATCTCTAGCTTTTGAATAGTCACTTTGTTGAATATACTATGATGTGAAAACATAAAAAGCTAGTTTAAAAGTAAAAACAGCTTCAAAACGAGAAAAACGTTAATTATTTAGAATTGATAGATATTCGTGTTGAGAATGGGAGCGTCGGCCAAGGTATTGTCTTCGCAGTAGCGTGCAAAACGAGAGTCGCGGGCGACTGCTTGCAGGCGCACATGACCGAGTGAAGCCGCTGACGCCGTAGGCGTCAACTCCGAGCTGGGGCCCCGCCCGCATGAAGATCTTTCTTGAATTATGGTTATAAAAATTCGAAAGCTAGGCGGCGAGCCTTTAATTTTCATAAATTTAAACTATGCAGAAAATTGAAACTTGGTACAAGGCTGAGGGCAACTGCCCCGATGAAGAATATGAAATTGCAAGCTACCTGCTTTTCGAGGCGGGTGTTGCGACGCTCGAAGAACTCGACCCGGTGACCGCTGGCCGCACGGAGTTCTGTTTTTACACGGGCGACAAGGCGGAACGCGACCGCATCGTGGCGGAATTTCCGCAGTACAATTTCAAGGTCACCGAAGAGCCTGCAAAGGATTGGGACAAGTGGTGGCGTGACCGTGCGCAGCCTGTGGCTGTGAGCGAGCACCTTTGGGTGCGCCCACCTTGGGTGGAGTTTACGCCGGAAGATCCTGAAGCGGTTGTCTTGGAACTTGAGGCAAAGACTGCATTTGGAACGGGCGAGCACGAAACGACTAGTAGCTGTGCTGCGCTTATGGAAAACGTTGATTTCAAGGGCAAGACTGTTCTCGACATTGGAACGGGTACGGGCATCTTGGCGATGTTTGCTCGTCGTAAGGGCGCAAGCCTTGCTGTGGGTACGGAAATTGATCCGCTTACGATTCCTTGCATTGCGGAAAACTTTGAACGCAATGGCTTTGGCGAAAGCGACTGTGTGCTTGGATTCCTGGATGCGTTCAAGGACGGAACGAAGTTCGACGTGATTCTCTGCAACATGATCCGCAGCGAACTTTGGCCGCTTCGCGACGACATCGAAGACTTGCTCGCCGAAGGTGGTGAACTTATTATTAGTGGACAGCTCGTCACAGAAAAGGATTACATCCTCAAGTGGTTCGAAGAAGCCGGCTTCAAAGTCTCCGTTGAACGCGAAAAAGGCGAATGGTGGAGTGTGCTTGCGCACTCCTAAATGAGCCGTAAGGGCGACAAACGCATAAGGCGAGTGTTGCAGCCAAGAGTGTGCAAATTTATCAAGCATAAACCATTTATGGTTTTATATTTGATAAATGAAGCCACGGACGCGAAGCGTCAACCTCGCTTGGCTATAACCGAGCCGCGCGTTTGGCAAAATCACTTCGTGATTTTGCAATGGTGGAGTGTGCTCGCACACTCCTAAATGAGCGAATGTAAATTCAGGTAAGTTCTTTCCACTTGAAGAATAGCTTCTTCAGCTTCTGGAAATAGAACTTACTCTCTTCCGTATCGATAAAGAATGTGGCAACGCACACCACGAGGTGTACGCTGAAAACTATGCTCACGATAGCACTGGCGATGTAATATGCGCCAAACATATTTCCGTGAACAAATTCAATGTGATTCCATAGAAGCCAAGCTAGCGAACATACTGCGAAGGCTTTCAGGACTTGCGTGTTGTTCTTGACAAGAGCGAAAATGCTTGCCGAAATCGATGCTATGGTCATAACCACGACAGGTACAGAATGGTCGTGCCCAATATGTACCAAAAATCCCAATCCGTCTATCAAAAAGGCTACGGCGCAGAATCGGAGCAGGCCCAGGTTCACACGGTTCCCTTCCGGAAATTTCATTCGCCCTATAAACAACGAGACGACATAGATAACCATAAACAAATTTATAAAGTGGTCGGCAAGCCATTGTAATAGGAACCCGATTCCCGGTGACACAGAAAGATTTAAATACGCATGTGCATAAGTTATACTACCGACAATAATCACTATTATCATAATGACGGAATAGACCATCAGGAGTCTAGTGTTCTTCTTTACGAAGACGATTATCCCCACAAGAGCAACAATGGTACTTATGAGAATCATTGGAATGAAGTCTGCAAATGACTCGCCTTCTTCGAATTCTCTCATAGTAATTCGCAACAATAGCCCCGCGACTGAATTCAGCGAGTTTACTGCAATCAGGATAGAGAATAGTCTAAGTAGGGCGAGATTCATTAGTGTTACAAGTGCGGGGTGATAAAGAGCCTGGGATGACTGCTCGGCGGCGGTCCCGCTGCTACTTCTTAAACGTCGGTTTCTTGAAGCCCTTGCCGTGTGAGCGGCGGCTGGCGAGGTTTATTTCGCCGCTGTTGAAGCGGTTCTTGTCTTCTACATTGCGGTGCTCGCGGAACGGTGCATTCTGCTGGTTCCCGCGGCGATCCCCATTGCGATCGAAGTCTCGGCGGTCTTCGAACACATTGCCACGGCGGTCAAAGTCGCGGCGATTCTCGTTACGATCGAAATCTCGGCGGTCATCGAATCGGCGGTCGCTGTGGAATCCGCGACGTTCTTGGCGTTCTCCATCTCGTTCAAAGCGGTCGCGACTCTCGCTGAATCCGCGATTCTCGCCAAAGCGGTTCCCGCGACTTTCACTAAAGCGTTCTTCGCGGAACTGAAATTCGCGCGGTTCCCTTTGCGGCTCGCGTCCTTCGTTAAAGCCACGACCTTTGTACCCTTCGTCTCGCCAGCGGTTCTTGACTTTCTCTTTTTTCGGGCGCAAAGCTTGCGTGCGTTCGTCGCGCTTTTGCATTTCGCGATTGCGGAAGTCTTCGTTTTCTTCGCGTTCCTTGCTCGGGAAGTATTCCTTGCCCTCCGCCATTGCTGTACGGCTCAGCAGCAGGCGGCTGACCTTACCCATCTTGAGTCGTTCCAAAACTTCTCGCAGGTGTGGGCGGTTTGCAGGAATGTACCAGAAGAAGAACTGCTTCTGGTTCGCTTTTTCTTCGGGCGTTTTTGCGACAAAGAGTGGCTTTCCGTCCGGCGTCATTTCGGCGTAGAACATCTCGGTCGCAATGGTCATCGGCGTTGGTGTAAAGTCTTGAACTTGTTCCAACTGGAAACCCAATTGCTTTGTTTCGAGTGCAAGTTCAGCCATGTCCGCTTCGGTGCATCCCGGATGGCTACTGATAAAGTACGGAATCAGCTGTTGCTTTTTGCCGATGCGCTTACATTCGTCGTCAAAGAATTCCTTGAACTTGTGGAACAGCGTAAAGCTCGGCTTGCGCATCAGTTTCAAAACGGCGTCGCTCGTATGCTCCGGTGCGACCTTCAAGCGTCCGCTCACGTGGTAGTCGATGAGTTCGCGGGCGTATTCTTCGTGGTCCTTGCGGAGTTCTTCGTCATCGGTCTCCTGCAAGAGCATGTCGTAACGAACGCCACTTCCGATGAACAGATGCTTCACTTTCGGATGGTTGCGCACTTCGCGATAAAGGCTCAAGATTTCGGCGTGGTGCGTGTCCATGTTGTCGCAAATCTTGGGCGTAAGGCAACTTGCACGGGCGCACTTTTGGCAACGGCTCGGGTCGCGGCCACGCATGTTGTACATGTTTGCGCTGGGGCCGCCGAGGTCTGTAATCGTTCCGGCAAAGCCTTCCATATTCGTCACGATTTCGACTTCGCGCAGAATGCTTTCGCGGCTACGGCTTGCGATGAACTTGCCCTGGTGTGCGTTGATGGCGCAGAAACTGCAACCGCCAAAACAGCCACGGTGCGTGTTGATGCTGAACTTGATCATGTCAAACGCCGGAATGTTGCCGCGTTTCTTGTAACGCGGGTGCGGTTCACGGGCGTAGGGGTATTCAAAACTTTCGTCGAGCTCGCCGTATTCGAGCGGCGGGTACGCGGGGTTAATCACCACGGTTTGTTCGGCGACATCTTGCAGAATGCGGTGCTGGAACCACTTGTTGCATTCGATGTCCACCCTGCGGCAGTTCTCGATTTGGTTTCGCTTGCTTTCTAGACATTCTTCGTAGCTGTAGAGTCGCAAGTCTTCCCACTTGCTGTTCTTCGGGACATTTCCCTTGGGCGCCAAGTAGGCAGTTTGCGGAACAGAATTCAGGCTTGAGAACGGAACGCCTTTTTTGAGCAAACGAACGATTTCTTTGAGTGGCTTTTCGCCCATGCCGTAAACGAGAATGTCGGCTTGCGTATCGAACAGAATGCTCGGCTTGAGTCTGTTGCTCCAGTAGTCGTAATGCGTCACGCGACGAAGGCTCGATTCGAGACCGCCAATGAGGAGCGGCACATCGGGGTAGAGCTTTTTCAAAATTTTTGCGTACGTGTATGTCGCGTAATCGGGGCGGAATCCGGCCTTGTTCCCTGGCGTAAAGGCGTCGTCGCTGCGGAGGCGCTTTGCGGCGGTGTAGTGGTTCACCATGGAATCCATGCCGCTCGAAATCGCAAAGAAAAGCCTCGGCTTTCCAAGCTTCTTGAAATCGCGCAAGTCATCGCGCCAGTTCGGCTGCGGCAAAATCGCTACGCGCAAACCCTCATGTTCCAAAAGTCGCCCGACAACCGCATGCCCAAAGCAAGGGTGGTCCACGTAAGCGTCGGCGCTGATGATGATCACGTCAACGTAATCCCAACCGAGTTCGTCCAGGTCTTCTTTGCAAATGGGTAAAAATCGAGGATCGTACATAATGGAACTTATGGGGTTAAAAAGTTTATAAACCTAAAGATAGAAAACGCGAGTGCGGGCGAAATTTATTTTCGTCTTACTCGGCGGCCCCTTTGACGCAACGGACGGATAGCCCGGAGTTTGGTTTTGTCAATACGAATCTTGTGTAATCTTCGTTATATTCAAATATGACTAGGGTTGCGAGTGATTCATATTGTGATGTTGAGGCCCACAGGTAGCCCGTTATACCCTTGTTCCTGAAGGTCTCTGAGTTTACGATCCCTGCGGCAACGATAGAAAATCCGTATTCGTTTGTGTTTTCGAGGCCGTTTCCCCAGCTGTCAATTGCTTTCAGCGATGTTCCTGCGCAACGGTATACGGGTGGATTTCCGTCTTTTATCACAATATCGCAAGAGTGCTCTGCGATGAGTTCCTGCCATTCATCTTCGGTGGGTAAATGCCAACCTTCAGGACAAACTTTTTTTGCCGCTTCCCAAGTGTAGAGCCTGCCGAATTTTTTACAGTTTTCAGGTTTGTCGTCGTAACACCAGCTAGTTACATCTTCGTTCTCTTCGCTCTCAATTTCATAGTTCATGTTTTGCGCGGTCCACACATGGTTACTGATGACGAGGGTTCGGTAAACCTGGTCATCGCGCTTGTCTAAAAATTCGCCATAAGAAATGTCTGGATTCAGGTATTCCATGGTGACGCAGTCGTGCTCTTCGCAATCGTAAAAGCGGAGTTCGGCGCTGGACTTTGGCATCTCGGAACTGGAACTTTCAGCGATGCTTGAACTGGTTTCGGGCCGTTTTGAACTAGATGACTTTGGCTGTGAACTGGACGATTTCGGGGCAGACTCTGAACTGTTTGATGCCTTTGTCTTGCTGGAAGAAGATTCCGATTTGTCAGATGATGAAACTTTAATTTCGACGTGATTGGAAAAGTAAATGTTCTTCTTGGTTGGGCGTAAATAAGAGCTGGAGGAACTTTCGCTTGAAGAATCGATAATGATCTCGATGACTCTAATGGAACTTGAAGTCCTGTCTTCGTCGTGCGCATTGGTTGTACTATCGCTGCAAGCACTTGCGACGATTCCCCCGAAAAAAGCCAATACGTATAACCAGATCTTGATCATCCTATAAAAGTATATATAATTGCGCTTCAAATGTCACGCTGTTTTGTTGGCTTCGCGTTCCTCCGCTTCGCGCATGGAGTAGACGCAGCCGCAGAAATTCTGGCGGTAGAGGTTGTATTCGTGCGACAGCTGTATGGAACGCTTGTAACCGCCCTTCTTCTTGAAATCGCTCGGGAGGCGTTTGATGCCGTAGATGTCACATTGTTCCTGCACGACCTCGTTGAGCACCTGTGCGTCCTTCATCGGGCTTATGGTGAGCGTTGTCGTGAAGTAGTCGCAGTTCAGTTCTTTCGCAAGTTTCGCTGATTCAGCAAGGCGCAGTTCAAAGCACTTGCGGCAGCGCTTGCCCCCTTCGGGTTCTTTCTCGAGCCCGCGCGCGACATCGTAAAACTTTTTCGGATCGTATTCGCCCTCGACAAGCGTGACGGGATACTTTGTCTTGAACTCGGCGACGAAACGCTTGATCTCGTTTACGCGATGCTGGTATTCTTCGGCGGGAGCGATGTTCGGGTTGTAATAGAAAAGAGTTATCTTGAAGTACTGCGAAAGGTATTCGATCGTGTAGCTGCTGCACGGCGCGCAACAGGCGTGTAACAAGAGTGTCGGCACTTCGCCCGTGCGCTCAAGCCTGCGGATGATGCGGTCTAGGTCAACTTGGTAATTGTGCTTTTGTGCAACCTTATCCATTTTCTCTCGCCTACTGTCTACTTCTAACTTCCAACTGTCTACTGAACCGTTCCCACTGCGACAATCCAGAAGCAAATGGTCGATGCTGCGGCGAGCGGCCCCATCACATGGCGTTCTTTTGCACTTAAGCTAAAAAAGACGGTTGCCGTGTAAAAAGTCAGGTAAACAGCAAAGAAAAAGGCGAGGATGCGCACAATCCCGAACGGAACCGTCTCCGGGAGCACATGCCCTGCGCTCAGGAGCGTAAAAAGTGCCACGAATTGCATAATAATTGGCATTATGAATGCCCGGCGGACTTCCTGCGGAACGACTTTGTGGCGACCATTCATGGCGTACATGCCGAGCGGTGCACCGAGCGCAAGCGCGATGTTTAATGCGATGGAGGGCAGAAAAAAGACGGATCCGATGATAGCTGCGATATAGAACATACCATTAAAATAAAAAAATACAATAAAAAAAGGACTCCTTCAGGCAAAGGAGGTAACCTAAAGGAGTCTGAGAGTGTTTGGGTACTATTAATTATAGATTTCTTCTTGTCTCTAAATGTGGTTATTTTAAAAAATAGTGGTTACAGGAGTGTCCAGACTTGTTTGAAACTGAATTGGCGGGAATAAATGTCTCATTTTTTCAGAAAAAATTGGATATGAGCGAAATTTGGCCTGAATGGCTTAGTCTTTGTCTTTTTAAATGCGAATACAAAGTTGCAGCCGAGCGTTTCTCCGTCGAATTTGATCTCGTTTTGGACTGAAATGGCTTTAGCAGGGCTTGTTTCGGGCAACGAAAGAGCGAGTCTCGCAAATGCGCTTTTGGTGCGGTAAGCTGCTCCGAACTCGATTCTTGGCGGTTTAAAATGGTGATTGTGGCGCAGTAATAAACTGGCATTGAACGAGAACGGTTCCCATGCAGATGTAATGATGCTTTTCCATTCGGTGTTGCTACAGTTGTCGCTTGCTTCGCGGCAAGTTACGCTAAGGCTTGGACGTAGGCGCTCTGGGCCGGATTCTATGGAAAGCTTGAATCGGGCGCTAATGGAGTCTGTGGCGACGGGACTCAGAATTCGCGCCTTGAAGGAGAGGCTTGTATTGTATGTAGGCCACTTTGCGTTCACGGTTTGCGATGCCCAGAACCAGTTTTCGACGATGCCCTTGCTCAGGTTCAGCCCTTGCGGAATGCTGTCGCCGTGAATGTAGGCGGTTGTTTTCCATGAAAGGTGCGTTTGTTCACTTTGTAATTGGATTTTTACGAGTGGGCAATCTTGTCCGAATTGATACCAGGTGGAAATTTGTCCGAGCATCGTGCGTAATTGAACGGCCAAGGCGCCTGCATCGGGAAACTTCCAGAATGTGGCGCGAATTTCGTTGGAACGGTTCGCTTGGAATGCCATTTGCGCGTTGAACGTCCTTGTGCTGTCGAGAAATGTTCCCAGTTTAAATTTGCCGATGGGGTAGAGGAGTGCGGTTCCCCATAATGTATCGACTGGAATGTGGCTGTGAAATTCCGACGTAGAAACTTGTCCAAAATGCGCTTCGAATCCGTCACGCCGGTAAGACAGGAGTTCCTGCGATCCAAGGTGTAATTTGAAGTAGTAAAATTGGAGTTGCAGTTCTGCGCGGTGGCTTTTCAGGTGCCCATCGGAATCGTACCTGCCTTTCCAGGATATGCGCCCATGCGGAATGACCGAGGGGCTGTATGGAGGTTTGCTTTGCCTGGCCTCTTGCTTGGTGGCGCATGGCTCTTGGGCGTATACTTCGGCGAGCAGGCAGGCTTCGCTGTAGTTTTCTTCTTCAAGTTTTGAAAAAATTTCGTCTGCTTCTGCGGGGGTGATGATACCGTCGTCCCACCATTCAAAAACTTGCGAAACGTCAAAGGGTGCCTGCGCAAAATCCTCCGCTGGGGATGTCGGGGCGCTTTCTTGGGCTGGCGTTGCCGAAGCTGTAATTAAAGTGAACGTCAAAAAGAGAAGTAATTTTTTCAATAGGAGCCTCCACTATATATACACGCACGAGCGAAGATGTTGACCCCTATTTTTATTGAAAAACTTTTCTAACTTTTGGCTATGGCAAATTCATCTTGGTCAAAGAATTCCAAACCACGCAGTGGCGCGAGCGCGCTTGGTAAGGACTTTATCCCGCACATGAAAGCTCCGCGCACCGAATTTCCGCTTTTTAACGGAAAACGTGTCACTCCCTCGCTTGCAGGGCTCGACAAGCTATTGCATTACTACGGTGTGGAACTCCAGGAGCCGACGCTCAAGCAGATTTGGGAATTCCACCAGCTGCTCCGAGCGAACAATGACGACCAGGATTTGACACGCCTCAATGCTTTTGAAACGATGGTGGAGCGCCATTATGCCGACTGTACGCTCATCAACGCTTACGTGCCAAAGTGGCCTGCCCGCATGATCGATGTCGGCAGCGGCGCCGGTTTCCCGGGAATCCCGCTCAAGATTGTGAATCCGTCGATTAGGCTTACATTGTGCGAACCGCGTCCGAACCGCATCAACTTTTTGAACATGGTCATCGAAAAGATGGGACTCAAGGGCATTGACGTTTTCGGCCATAAGGTCACGAGCCGCAGCATGACGATCCCTGTCGATGGCGTGATTAGCCGCGCTTTTGAACTCATGGAAAAGACGCTCCCGCGCATCGCAAATTCCCTCAAGGTGGGTGGTCGCGTGTACTTCATGAAAGGCCCCGCCGTCGCTGACGAACTCAAGACGTTCTATCCTGAAGATTTCGGTTACAAGTTTATCGGGAAGCATTTCTACACCATCCCGAACAGCACACAGGACCGTGCGCTGATTATTCTCGAACGCGAAGAATAGGGCTGTTTTAAAATAGCGATGCCGGCGGAGTCCGGCATGACTTTTAAATGAAAAAAGTCAGGCTCAATACCTGACTTTTTTCGTTGCTTAAAAAAAAGATGCCCGCGATAGCGGGCATGACAAGTTTTTACTAATGACCAGTGACTAATAACTAGTAGCTAGTAACTAGTAACTGCGCCTTCGGCGCTTTAGAACTTGAACAGCATTCCAAAGCGCATCTGTCCGTCGCGAACGCCATCGGCACGGCCTACGTTCTTGATGGTTGCCCAGTCGAACTGCAGAACGTCGGAGAGCATCACGCCTACGCCGAAGTCCACTTCGTTGCGCTTGCCCATGCGGTCGTACAGATAACCTAAGCGAAGAGCGATGGTGTTGGAATAGATGAATTCCGTACCGACATTGAACACGCCCTGAAGGAAGGAATTCGTATCATCGTCTGGGTCAAAGAGGTCTTTCCAGCAGGCAATGTAGAATGGTTCAGGATTGCCTTTGTCGTCGTCAATCACGACTTCGCGGTTGTAGTCGAATGCGACCGTCCACTTGTAGTCCGCCATGCTAAGAATTTCATAAGAAAGTCCGAGACGCCAGGTCAAGGGGATCGGGTCTTCGATGGTCTTGTCCACGTAGTACACGCTCGGACCGATGTTTGCAAGGACCAATGCGAAATTCAGTTTCGGGATGAACAGGTTCTTCTTCAAGACGCCGATATCGAATGCGTAACCAAACGTGGTAGCTTCTTCTTCGCCTGCTGAAGCGCCGGAACTCAAGTCGGAGTAGAAGAACTTGATGGAGAGGCCGAGGCCCCAGTCGTTCGGGAAGCGGGTGCCATAGCTTACGCCACCGACGATTTCAGAACTGTTGTAAGCTACGAGATCATCAGCATCGAGGTCGCCAGAGACAACGGTCGAACCGAACGAGACGAAGTTCACATGCACACCGAGCGTTCCCCAGTCGTTGAGAGGAATGGTCATGCCGCCGTAAAGGTGGTAAAGGTCAGGGATGTTGAGGACCGGCAAAAGCTTTTCGTAGAAGGCCGTGAGCTGGTAGTCGGCGTCCTTGTACTGTTCCATGCCATTTGCCGTGCTGAACCACACGTCGTTGCCTTCCGGGAGGACTGCCCAGACCTTGTTGGTCGAAAGGCCGTTACCCTGGTGGTAGTGCATCCATTCGTCATCGCGTTTCGTGATTTCGGGATCTTCCTTGGAGCTGCGTTCGAGTTCTGCCTTACGACCGCTTGCCGTGGCGTAGTCTGGCAGGTGGCGCCAGACGCCGAGGTCGGTTGCGATCCAGATGGCGCCCTTGCGGTCCACAGAAACGTCGTTTACAGTGTTGTTCGCGAACTGCACCTGTTCCCACTTGCGGAGCGTGAAGTGCGAGAGACCGCCCTTGTGCGTTGCCCAGACGTGGTCAGAGCTATCGACTGCGAGGGCTGTCGGGTTTAAGTCCATGATGCCGTCTTCCTGGTTGAACAGGCTCCAGCGGTCTTTGTCGTTTGCACTCTTTTTCGGGGTAAGGCGGGCAACGCCTGCTCCATCGACTGCCACGTAAAGTTCCTTGCGGTTTTCGGACCACACGAGAGCGTTGATCTTTTGGCTCGGGAGAACCTTGCCCTTCTGTTCGAAGGCGCCGTTGCGGTAGACGAAAAGTCCGTTGTCCGTACCGATCCAGAGGGAGGCGCCTTGCTTGGCCAGAGCCGTGATGCGGCGTTCGCCGAGTTCTGATTCAAAGGACTTCCAGCTCTTGCCGTCAAAGCGGTAGAGGCCCTTCGGGGTACCGACCCAGAGCTTTTCGGTGAGGCTTTCGTAGAGGATTGCCGTGATGGTGTCCTTGACGACGAGGTCCCAAGGCATTTTTACTTCGACCACATGCGATTCGTCATCGGCGTTCTTCACGTCGTTAAAAGCCTTCACGATACGGGTGTATTCGTCGAGACCGCGTTCGGAACCAACGTACGTGCGTACGGCGTCCTTGATCTTGGCGTTCCCTTGCAAGGTGACGGAGTAGTAGTTGACCCACTGTTCACCGTCGAACTTGAGAATGCCCTGGGTCGTGCCTGCCCAAAGTTCGCTCTTGTCGAAAAAACCGTTTTTGGAACGGGATGCCATGTGCGTAAAGAACGGGGTCTTCTTTGCATCTGCCTTGTAGGAACTGCGCCATTCGTCGGCGAGCGGTCCGAATGCAAGCCCTGCCGGGTTGTAATACATGGCGGTTGCGTCATCGGCAAGTGCGGCTCCGACTTCGCCCATACCTAGCTGGCGGGCGCCAACGGGCATTTGAAGGGTGATGATGGCCGAACCTGTGGCGAGCGCCATGGCAGGTGCCAAAAGAATAGCTGATAATAATGACTTACTACGCAAGTTGCCTCCAATCCGGGACGTTGTAAGTGTTTCCGTGTGTCGGGATAACTGCCTTCCATCCAGATTTACTCGGGTTTTCCCAAGGTTGTTTAGGTAGAAGTTTGCAGTCGCAGCCCAAAACATAGGGGGGTAAGATTTCCGCGTGATTGCGAATCTGTTCGCGGGTGATGAAATTTTCCTCACTGACGAATTTACAATAATTCTTGCCTTTGGGACCAATCACAATTCTGTAAGTTGCGACGCCTTGCTTGTCCCCTTCGTCAATAGTCCTGATAGTTTCTTCGAGCGTCTTGTTCCACTGCTCGATGTAAGCTTGTCTTTGCTCCGGCGTGAGTGGCTGCGTTTCGAGCCATGCCCTGATCGATGCTTCGGAAGGCTTTACGGCGGTGAGCGTTTCGCGGGCGGGCCGTCCGATGGCGGCGTATTGCCCCGATACGTCGATAATTGGTTTTGCCGTTTCTTTTTCGTCGGTATTGTGTGTGCCCACGTAAATTCCGATTCCGGCGAGGACGATGGACAATAGCACAATCGCTATGACGATGATGATTGATAGCATATTTAAATCCGTTTACGATAAATCCTTACTCTCAAAAACTAGCATTTTCTATTTTATAAGGCAGGAGATATTATGTCAAAATTAAAGTTTTTTCTTGTGTTACTTGCTTCTAGTGTTGCCTTTGCGGTTCCTTTCAAGGCCGAAACTCTCAAAGATGGCAGCGGGGAACCCATTCGTGCGGGTCAGCTGATTAAAGTTCATTACAAAGGATACCTGGCTGTGGATAGTGCTCTTGTGAACAAATCTGCAACGGATTCGACAGTCGAGGCTCCCTATTTTGCAAACTCATATTACAGTGGTGAACCGCTTGAATTCACGATTGGCGTAGGCCAGGTGATTGAAGGCTGGGACAAGGGACTTGTGGGCATGAAGGTTGGCGAAGTGCGCAAGCTTTCGGTCCCTTCCGTGATGGCTTATGGCGATAATTCTCTCGAGGGCATTCCGCCTAATAGCGACTTGATGTTTGTTGTTGAACTTGTTCATGCTGAAAAGCCTCTGGATGCAGATAAATTTCCTGCTGATGTGGACAAACTCAAGTGGCGCGACATGGGTCGCGGGCTCAAGGTCTATGATGAAAAGGCTGGCAGCGGCAAGCTGAACGCTGCGGGTAACGTAATAAAGGTTCATTACACGGGCTGGCTCCTCTCTGGCCGCAAGTTCGGTAGCTCCAAGGACCTGGGCAAGCCGCTCGAAGCTGTGATGGGTGCTGGCAAGATGATCAAGGGCTGGGAAACGGGCCTTGAAGGGATGCGCGAAGGCGGTGTCCGCTGGTTGCGCGTGTCGCCTGCGATGGGCTATGGCGCTACGGCGTTCTCGATGATCCCGCCGAACTCTACGCTTTTGTTCCGCGTCGAGATGGTCTCCACCGATGTGGATCAGGAACTTGCAAAGCATATGGACTTTTTCCCGGATACGACGCTTCTCAAGTATGAAAACGGTCCGGAAGGACTTCGCTATGCTGTCGTGAAACAGGGCGAGGGCGAACCGGCCCGTGCTGGTCACCGCGCGATTGTGCATTACACGGGCTGGATGGTGAACGGCTACAAGTTCGACAGCTCCCGCGATCGCGGACAGCCGTTTGCATTTGAACTTGGCGCAGGCAACGTGATCCGTGGCTGGGAACTCGGTGTGCAGGGCATGCTTCCGGGCGAAAAGAGAATCCTCGTGGTTCCGCCTGGCCTTGGTTACGGCAGCCGCGGCGCAGGCCCGATTCCGGGCGGCGCAACGCTCATCTTCGCTGTGGAATATCTCGGGGAAGAGTAGCGGCGGGCGCCTTCGGCGAAGGCCGCAGTAGACAGTAGGAAGTAGACAGGATTACCGCTGTCGAAAAATGTTTGGAAAAGTCCGCCACGGCGGACTTTTTTTATACCCATTGACAAAATATCCATACCAAATGTTTACATTGTGGGTCCTCGGTGTTGTGTTTTAAATATTTTAGATATTGATGGTTACTTTTTCTGACATAGCGGATTACCGCGACTTCTTGAAGGAATTCTACGACAGGCGCAAGGTCGAGATGCCCTTCTACAGCTACCGCATGATGGGTGATAAGCTCGGGCTAGACTCCAGCTATCTCTATCGCGTATTGCAAAAGAAGCAGCACTTGCCTGCTCATGCATTACCTGCGGCAAAGGAAATCCTTGCGCTGAGTGGTCGCGAGGCCGAATACTTCGACCTCCTGTATTCTGCTGCTGTCAGCAAGGATAAGACTAAGCGCGAAGAACTCATGGCGAAAGCACTGTCGCTGCGCGACGTGGAACGCCATTCTTTGCAGGCTGCTGAACTTAAACTCCTCGAAAACTGGTGGATTCCTGCGGTACGCGCCTACCTGGAATTGAACGGTGGCGTTGTAAACGTCAAGCAGATCGCTAAAGACATCTGCCCGCCGATCACTGAGGAACAGGCTCTCGAAGCCATTGAAACTTTGAAGAGCGTCGGTCTCGTGAAGAAGCTTGCATCGGGCAAGCTCGCACTTACCGAAGCCCATTTGACAGTAGGGGGCCCTGAAAAGGCGAAGGCCGTGCGCAATTTCCAGCGCCAGGTGCTGAGTCTTGCGAGCGATGCGCTTGAAAACGTCCCCGTCAATGAACGCAATATTTCTACACTGACTCTATCTGTAGACCAGTCCTGCTTCGAGGATTTGGGCGACATGTTGAGGGAATTCCGCCGTTTAGTCCAAAAAAGAGTAGACGGAGCCAAGAATCCTGATCGTGTTATGCAGCTTTCTATGGCATTTTACCCGGTAGCCCGTAAAGGAGGGGCTTCGGAAAATACTATAATAAAAGGGGAAGGTGCAGGAGATAAAAAATGATTAAACGGGCGTGGACATATGGGTTGGCGACGTTGGCACTTTGCTATGTCGCCTGCGATAGCGGTCGTACCGCTGGATCGTCGATGGAAACGGAAAACTCCATCGCGTTGCTTGCTCAATTGGCCGATGGCACGCCTGCTGCACGTATGGACGTTATTGTTCGCCCTGAATCTTATTTGTCGGGTGCAACCGAACTGGGTTCGGACTCCCTTTACCAGTTGCATTTCGAAACAGACGAGTGGGGCCGAGTGGTTCTGTCTGATGTCCCGACGGGCTCTTATGTCATCGAAGCCCGCAATGATTCCTTGAATTTGAAGGGCTTTGTAAAGATTGCCTATGTGGAATCAGATTCCACGACTCCTTTGACAGTCGAAGTTTCTGAACCGACCAAGGTCTCCGGTCGTGTCGGTCTTCCGCAGTTGGTCCGCCGTTCTGCAACCGTTTCTGTGCAGGGCTTGGACTACCAGGTCCCGATGGATTCTACGGGTTACTTTGAATTTGAATCGCTCCCGAACGGCAATGTTGAGATTGTTGCATTTGTAAATGAATCTGGCGCAGACTCGGTTACGGAATATGGCCGCATTGAGGCTGACGTCGGTACTCAGTCTGGTGAAGGCGGTCTTTACCTCGGTGACTCTGCATACGTCAAGAACTATTTTGTATTTGACGACTTTGAAAATGGCGCCGGCGCGTGGGAAGCTACTGCATCGCTCAACGCGGAGGTCTCCTTTAACATTGAATCGGCTGGTCTTGGTCGCGAAGGCATGGCGGCACACTTTATCTGCAAACGCGATTCTGCGGCTCAGTGGGACTGGGCCCTTATCGGTCGTGAACTGGGTGGCTATGTCAACATGAGCGATTTGGATTCTATCCGCTTCTGGGTCCGCGTCTCGACTCCGTCGAGAATTTCGTTCTCGTTCGACAGGTTCGTGAATGACGATTCCGTGACGAGTTCCGATAATATCAAGTCTTGGCGCCATTTCGAGGCGGATACGGTCTGGACGCAGTTTACCGTGATTCCGGCGGAACTGGATACGGCCGACAGCAATGGCGGTAACTACGGCTGGGAAGCGGTGAAGGACAGTGTCACAAAGATTGGCATCTTCGGCGCTATGGATACGGAAGTCTGGGTGGACGATATCGAAGTCTTTGGCTACGGTATCTTTGACCCGTACGCCCCGGTTGTGAAGAAGAGCGTTGTCCGGAAAGAAGAGTAGATTTATCCACTATTGACATTTTATCAATGGACCTGCATTGCTTTGCAGGTCTTTTTTTGTTGTTTGAAGGTAGATTAATAATGGATGGATTGGCGGTGTATGGCTGGTCCGAAGGAGTGTGTATGAACATGAAATGTTTGGCTGCACTGGGCTTACTTGCGGGCTTTGGTGTAAGTGCGCTTGCTGATAACCCTATTTCTAGCTATCATTATCTGGCGGACCCTTCTTGCGCCTCTGACGGTGATACCTTCTACATCTTGACCGATGTGGATGACTACAACAACCAGACAAACTGGAACTACGACATTGTCGGCCTTTACGCCTTCACGTCCGAAGACATGAAGAACTGGACTGATCACGGCATGATTTTCCGCTCCAGGCGTGAATTCGGGAACTATCCGAACAACACCTGGGCTTCGGGCATTGCCGTGAAAAACGGCAAGGTTTATATCGTCTACCCTGATGGCGCAAGCGGCGTGGGCATGATTACGGCCCCCGCGATTGACGGCCCGTATACCGACCCCGTCAAGGAAACGCATGGAGTCAATAGAATTGCGGGTGGCGGTAGCCTTATCAATGGCTGCGACGGCATTGCGCACTGTTTTGATCCGGGCATCTTGATCGATGACGATGGTACGGGTTACGTGATTTTCGGTGGTGGCGAAAGCTCTAGCCGCCCGTATGGCAACAACTTCGACATTATCAAGTTTACCGAAAGCAATGGCAAGATTACTTTCGACAAGAATTCCTTGAAGAAGGTTTCTTTGCCGAACTCTTTCGAAGCCCCTTACTTGCACAAGAAGGGTAGCACTTATTACTTGAGCTTCAACAACCGTAGCCAGATTATTGACTATGGTATGTCGAATAACATCTGGGGGCCTTATACCTTCGTAGGTACGGTTATTCCGGGAATTGGCTCCGTGCCTGATGCGCACGGCGAAGGCGGTAACAACCACCAGGGATTTGCTCCGTTCAAGGACAAGTGGTATGCCGTGTATCACGACCGTCGCTTGGTGACTTCCGATAACCACCCGGCCGCAACGACTCAGGCGGGCGTGCGTTCCGAAAATCCGAATTACGAGAACCACAGAAGCGTGTCCATCGATGAACTCACCTGGAATGGCGACAAGATGAACAAGCTGACCTTCACTCGTGAAGGCCCGAAGCAGATCAAGAACTTTGACCCGTACAGGACCTACAAGGCGACGACTAGCTCCAAGCAGATGAACATCCGTAGCCGTACCGACTGGACCAAGGGACAGCCGGTGAAGCATGTGCTCTTGCCGCTCACGAGCCGTAGCGAATCCTGGATCCGCGTCTCGGGCGTGGATTTCGGTAACGGCGCGCAGAATCTCCGTATCAAGGCTGCAAGCGTGGCCGATGGCAATACGATTGAAATCCATAAGGGAAGCGCAAGCGGAACGCTCGCCGGTACATGCAAGATTGCAAAGACCAGCAACAACATGACCTTTACCGATAACGATTGCGAAATGACGGGCCTTACGGGCGTTGTCGATCAGCTGTTCTTTGTGTTCAAGGGTTCCAAGGATTCGACCATGGGCATTCTTGAATGGGAATTTCAGGGCACGAAGCGCGAACCTGAACCGCAGACGCCGTTTGGCGGCAAGGCTTGGGCAATCCCTGGCAAGATCGAAATGGAAAACTTCGATGAACCGGGTTATGGCGCAGGTAACGATTCTTACGCTGATAACGATTCTGATGACCACGGTGCCGAAAGCAATGGTGGCAAGAGTTACCGCGAAGGCACTGGCGTAGATATCTACAAGAAGGCTACGGGCTATGTTGTGGGTTACAACCAAACGGATGAATGGCTGGAATACACTGTGGATGTGGCTGCCGAAGGCGACTACACGATGTTTGCGGCGGTGGCTTCTGCCAATGCGACCTCTGGTTTTAAACTCTCCATCGATGGTGACGATATCACGGAATCGATTGCCGTTCCGAAGAACGATGGCGAAGAGAATTATGACGACTACAGCAAGGTGAAGGCGAACGTGAAGCTCCCGGCTGGTAAGCATATTCTCCGCTTTACCGTGACTGGCGACTGGATGGACATTGACTACATCCAGTTTGCAGCGGGCAAGGATGCTAAGGATCCGGATGAAGGTAGCGAAGTGGCTATCCGTCAGAAGATCCGCATGAATGCGATTGCCGCTGCAACTTACGACGTGTTCGACTTGACGGGCAAGAAGATGGCTAGTTTCACGGCCCGCAATATGAACGAAGCGAAGAGCCTTCTGCGTGATGGCACCTATGCTAAGAGTGTGCAGGGCGTGTGCCTCATCCGTAACCGTAGCACGGGCATGATGGCAAAGGTCCGCACGACGCGCTAGATTTTCCTCACTCACACCTCCATCTAAAAGGGCTTCTCGAAAGAGGAGCCTTTTTTATACAAGAAGGAGATTCCCGCTCGGAGGCGGGAATGACAAAACAAACGTGTCTTGCCCGACTGTCTATAATGTCATGCCCCACTTGATGGGGCATCTCCTTTTTCCCTCATTGACGTTTTGTCCATAAATCTTTTGGCGTGTTCAGGGCTGTTTTGTTTTTTTGGAGGTACTTTTAGATTGGATGGATTGACGGTGTATGGTCGATCCTAAGGAGTGTTCATGAAACTGCTTAAGAAAGCAACGATGTTTGGATTGATGGCGGGCTTTGGAGTAAGCGCTCTCGCTGACAACCCGATTTCTACTTACCACTACTTGGCTGACCCGGGTGCAGCCGCTGACGATGATTACTTCTACATCATCACGGACTCTGATGACCCGGCTCCGTACAATTCCGATGGCTACAAGATTTACGCCCTTTATGCATTCCGCAGTAGGGATATGCAGAACTGGACAGACTACGGCATTATTTACGATGCCCGCAAAGTAAATGGCATTAACGACATTTGGGCTTCTGGCATTGCTGTCCACAACGGCACGTTCTATATTGTGTTCCCGGATGGCGGTGGCGGCGGCATTGGCTACATCAAGGCGCCTGCGATTGAAGGTCCTTGGACAAACGCTGTGGGCCAGGGCAAGGATAAGCTTGTCGGTGGTCGCGGCATCATCGGTTGCGATGGCGTTTCCTGGTGCTTTGACCCGGGTATCTTTATTGATGACGACGGCACGACTTACGTGACGTGGGGCGGTGGTGAAAGCAATAGCCGTCCGAATACGGACAACTTTGATATTGTCAGGCTGAACGATGCGAAGGATGCTCCGGTGGGCAACGGTTCTCACGTGAAGGTGAATAACTTGCCGACCCGCAAAATGCTTGAAGCTTCTTACATCCACAAGCACAAGGGAACTTACTACTTCTCTTACAGTACTGGCTGGCAGCAGGGCGCTCCGACGATTGACTACGGTATTTCGAGCAACGTCATGGGGCCGTATACCTGGAAGGGCACGATTCTCGGTGACCCGAGCATGAACGGACGTAGCATCAATGGTAACAACAACCACCATGGTATTGCCGAATTCAAGGGCCATTCTTACGTTGTCTATCATGACCGTCGAATTGCCAAGGGCCACAACGGCTTGGAAATTATCCCGGCTGATGACGGCAAGGCAAAACCGAACGAAGGTTACCACCGCAGCGTTTCTGTAGACGAAATGTTCTACAATTCTGATGGAACTATTAAGACCGTTACGGTGACGGATGAAGGCCCGGCACAGATTGAAAACTTTGATCCGTACGATTGGTATCCGGCACTCACGAGTTCCAAGCAGAAGGGCATCCGTAGCCGTTCGAACTTTGTGCAGGGCAAGGCTGCCGATCATGTGTTGCTCCCGCTTTCTTCCAAGGAAGCTTGGCTCCGTGTTTCGGGAGTTGACTTTGGCGCTGGTGCAACGGGCTTTACGGTTGAAGCCGCAAGCGCTGCCGATGGCAACAAGATTGAAATCCGCTCGGGTTCTGCAACGGGTACGCTCGCTGGTACTTGCACCCTCAAGAATACCGGCAACAAGAGCGTTTTTGCCGAAAACAAGTGCGATGTCGAAGGGCTTTCGGGCGTCGTAAAGCAGCTGTTCCTTGTGTTCAAGGGTTCTCAGGACTCTACCATGGCCGTCAAGGCTTGGGGCTTCGAAGGCAGCGGCACGACTCCGCCGGAACCGCAGAAGCCGTTTAGTGGCAAGGCTTGGGAAATTCCGGGCAAGATCGAAATGGAAGACTTCGACATTCCGGGTTCTGGCCGCGGTAGCGAAATCAAGTCTTACAGCGAAAATGATTCCGAAGACCATGGCATTGAAAATGGTGGCAAGAGCTACCGCGAAGGCACGGGCGTGGACATTTACAAGAAGGCTACGGGCTACGTTGTTGGCTACAACCAGTCCGGCGAATGGCTCGAATATACCGTGAATGTCAAGGAAGCTGGCGACTACACGATGTTTGCTTCTGTGGCGACGGACAATTCGACGGCAAGCTTTACGCTCTCCATTGACGACAAGTCCATTGCTGAAGTTCCGGTTGCAGGTGACAGCTGGGATGACTTTGTCAAGGTCAAGGCCAACGTGACGCTCCCTGCCGGTGAACATGTGCTCCGCTTCACCATTACGGGCGACTGGTTCGATATCGACTACATGACCTTTGCAGCGGGCAAGAATGCCAAGGACCCGGATGATGAACCGATTGCTCTCCGTAAGGGACTTCAGCTGGGTGCATCTTCTGTCGCCACATTTGACGTGTTCGATTTGACTGGCAAGAAGATCACGAGCTTCACGGCTCGCCACATTCACGAAGCGAAGAAACTCTGGCGCGATAATGCCATGTCCAAGAGCGTACAGGGCGTTTGCATCATCCGTAACCGTCACAACGGTGCAGTCGCACGAGTAAGAACGATCCGATAGGTTTTCTAAAACACTCCTATCTAAGAGAAGCTTCCTGAAAGGGAAGCCTTTCTTTTCTAATTTTATTTATATGTTGTTTAAAATATGATAAATTAAGGTTGAGTGAAATATGAAAAAGTTTTTATTCTGTGCATGTATTTTTGCAGTAATTTCTCTAGCCGCATGCGGTGATAGTACTAATCCTTCGGATAGCTCGATTCCTGATCCTGTAGTGGATAAAAACAGTCTTACGGATTCTCGTGATGGTCGAACTTATAGGACTGTTGTAATTGGCTCTCAGACTTGGATGGCTGAAAACTTGAATTTTGAAACTGCGAATAGTTACTGTTACGATGATAAGCCTAGCAATTGCACGAAGTATGGTCGCCTTTATGCATGGGGTGCAGCGATGGATAGTGCGGGGTTATGGAGTGCAAATGGCAATGATTGTGGCAACGATAAGGAATGTTCGCCAACGTATCCTTTGCGCGGAGTTTGCCCAGACGGTTGGCACTTACCTACAAAAGCTGAGTTCGAAACGTTGATATCTTCAATTGGCGACGAATGGGTGGTTGGGGGAAAACTCAGATCAAAAACTGGATGGAATCATAGTAACCGATATCAAAATACGGATGATTATTCGTTTACGGCTCTTCCTGGTGGTAGTAGATTGCCTGGTGGGGGTTACAGTAATGAAGGCGAAAACGCTTTCTTTTGGAGTTCTACAGAGATCTCTGGTGACATGGCGTACTACATGACTTTATACTATAACATCGATTATGTGAAGCCTGGCTATCTATTCAAGTCCAGCGGATATTCAGTTCGCTGTATTAAGGACTAGTGCTTGCCAACTTTAATTTGGGAGGCTTGGCTCAGTGAACGATCAACTTCGGACATCTTACTGTCTACTTCCAACTAATCTATTGACTTTTTGTCCATGAGACCTGCGGTTTTCCGTGGGTCTTTTTGCTTGTTTGTGGATAGTTTTATAAAAAACGGGATGGCGGTGTGTTTGGTCGATCCCAAGGAGTGAACAATGAGATTACTGAAACGTTTAACGATGGCAGGCTTGCTCGCCGGTTTTGGTGTGGGCGCGCTTGCCGATAACCCGATTTCGGCTTATCATTACTTGGCCGACCCGGGTGCTGCTTCTGACGGCACTTATTTTTACGTCATCACGGACTCGGACGACCCGGCTGTGGCTAACGCCAACGGCTACGATATCAAGGCTCTTTACGGTTTTCGCACCAAGGATATGAAAAACTGGACCGACTTCGGTATCATTTACGATGCCCGCAAGGTCGATGGCATTGGTGATATTTGGGCCTCCGGTATTGCGGTAAATCCCAACGACCACAGACTTTACATTGTGTTCCCGGATGGCGGTGGTGGCGGTATCGGCCTCATTGGCGCTGACAGCATTGCGGGGCCGTGGACAAACCCAGTCTCTGGCAACAAGAAGCTCATCAACAACTGGGGTGGCGGCCTTGCGGACTGTGATGGCATTGGCTGGTGCTTTGACCCGGCAATCTTCTTCGATGACGATGGTACGGGTTACTTTACGTTTGGCGGTGGCGAAAGCAATAGCCGCCCGGCAGCGAATAACAACAATAACATTTTCAATATATACAAGTTTAACAAGGATATGAAGGGCTTCGATGTGAGTTCCAAGACCCAGCTGAAAATCGGCGGTCCGAAGGCGATGGAAGCTTCTTACATCCACAAGTATAAGGGTAATTACTATCTCTCTTACAGTACGGCTGACTTGCGCATTGCTTACGGCATGTCCAAGAACCCGATGGGTCCTTACGAATACAAGGGTATCTTCATGGGGAACCCAAACATTAATGGCCAGAACATCAACGCCAATAACAACAACCATCATGGCATTGCCGAATTCAAGGGCCACTGGTACGTGGCTTACCATGACCGCCGCATTGCAAACGGCTATGATGGTTTGGAAAAGATTCCTGCTGACGACGGTCGCCCGAATCCGGTGCCGGCATTCCACCGCAGCGTTTCGGTCGATGAATTTACTTACAATTCCGACGGCACGATGAAGGAACTGACCTTCACGAAGGAAGGCCCGAAGCAGATTGAAAACTTCGATCCGTATGACTGGTACCCGGCTCTCACGAGTTCCAAGCAGAAGGGCATCCGCAGCCGTTCGAACTGGGCCCCGGGCAAGGTTGCTGAACACCTTTTGCTCCCGCTTTCCACGAAGGAATCATGGATCCGCGTTTCGGGTGTGGACTTTGGCACGGCGGCGACGGGCTTGACGGTTCAGGCCGCAAGCACGGATGATGGCAACAAGATTGAAATCCGCACGGGTTCTGCAACGGGAACGCTTGCGGGCACTTGCTCGCTCAAGAATACCGGCAGCAAGAATACTTTCGCCGATAACTCTTGCGAAGTCGAAGGTCTCAAGGGCATTGTCGAACAGCTGTTCTTTGTGTTCAAGGGTTCCAAGGATTCTACGATGGCGATCAAGGCTTGGGGCTTTGAAGGCAGTGGCACGACTCCTCCCGAACCGCAGAAGCCGTATGGCGAAAAGGCTGTGACGCTCCCGGCTAAGATTGAAGCGGAACACTTTGACATTCCGGGCGTTGGCCGCGGTGGCGATGTCGATTCTTACAGCGACGCCGATTCCGAAAACCAGGGCGATGCAGAATTCCGCACAGACCTGGGCGTGGACATTGTGCTTGGCGGTACGGGCAAGGCGGTTGGCTACACGGCTTCTGGCGAATGGCTCGAATACTCCGTTGTGGTCCCGGAAGATGGCGACTATGCTATTGTGGCCTCGGCTTCTACCGGGATGGAAAATGGCGCGAGCTTCTGCTTCTTGGTTGATGGCAAGGCCGTTGGCGATACTGTCAAGGTCCCGCAGACCGGCGAAGACTGGAGCGTCTATAAAGAATTTGAAGGTGGCAAGGCGAAGCTCACCAAGGGCGAACACATTATCCGTCTCGTGATCACGGGCAACAACGTGAACGTGGACTGGTTCTCGTTTGGCGATGTGGAAAAGGTTGGCATCAAGCCCTCTGTGAAGTTCCAGGCGAATGCTTCTCGCGTCTACCGCGTGTATGGCGTGAGCGGTAAGCTGCTTGGCATTGTGGACCTCGCCGGAAAGAAGGCTGGCGAAGCTCTTCAGAGTGCAGGATTCACCAAGGGCGTTTACATGCTCAAGAGCGTTGACGGTCACAAGACCTTCATGACATCTGTCGCAAGATAATTCCTTATGAGGGAGACGCCCGCGAAGGCGGGCATGACAAAAAGAGAAGCACACGTGCTTCTCTTTTTTCGTTACATCTCGTTACCAAAATGTCAATGATAAAAATTGGGGAAAGTGTGTTTTTGGGTGGAAGTAAACCTAAATTCTTAGGTGGAAAGTTTTGCAGTTTTGCAAAGGGTATTATGGGATGTTGCATGAGCGCTTAAAACGGTTCGCTTTAGCATTTTCCCAAAATTCCCCAAAAGATCCTCCTAAACCACACACCCTAATGGCGCTGAATGGTGCCATTTCACCTCGGGATGAATGTCCCGAGGTGTTTGCATTTGCACTATGTGCAAATGCCAGTTGCTAGGCTCGGATATAGGCTTGCGAGCAATCCTGCATCACTCGCCTTACGCAACTGTGTGCATCCGCGACGCTCGGCCTACGCATTTGTTGTATTTACGGTTGCGGCTCTCGACCTACGCATTACCAAAGTGTCAATGGAAAATTTTCTGCGTTTCGGGCGGTTTTTGACCCTGGGATATAAATTTAGAATGTACCCTCATGCAAAGGGCATGGGATAACTATGGGAGATTTTTATGAAGTGTATGGGTGATGTCCTGAAAATTGCCTCGTTTGGTTTGGTTTTGGCAATTCCCTCGCTTGCCTCGACGGTCAATGTTGACGTGACTGAAGAACATCAGGTCATTCGCGGTTTCGGCGGCATGGTGCATAACCAGTGGCAGGGCGGTGGAGGCCTTTCCGAAGCCGATGCGAAGATCGCTTTTGGTACGGGCGATGGCACAATCGGCCTCAACACGCTCCGTATTCCGGTGTATGCAAGTTCTAACGACTTCAATAAGGAAGTTCAGGCTGCAAAGTATGCCAAAAAGTACGCCGGCGATGACTTTATCCTTTATGCGACTCCGTGGACATCGCCGTACGCAGGGGCGAACCAGCACATGGCTTCTTCGAATTACCAGAAGTATGTGGACCACCTGAATAGCTTTAACGATTACATGAAGAATCAGGGCGTTCCCCTGTATGCTATCTCCATCAGTAACGAACCGGACTGGTGCGGTGAATGGGCCTGCTGGAGTGCCGACGAAATCTACAACTTCACCAAGGGCTATGCCGACAAGATGCGCAAGAATGGCGCGAAGGTGATTTCTACAGAATCCTTCCGTTATGACAAGAACCTCTACAATAAGGTCTTGAACGATGCCAATGCCCTCAAGAACTGGGACATTCTCGGCGCGCATTTTTACGCGAGTGACCGAAGGACTGGGGACAACTTCTTCCAGTACAGCCTTGCTGACCAGAAAAAAGTCGAACGCTGGATGACGGAACACTACACCGAAAGCCAGGGAAGCGGTAACTACTGGCGCACGATTACGAATACGGGTGACCAGGCGAACCAGAACAAGCGCGATACTGTGAACGCCATGGATGTGGCTTACGAAATTCACCGCGCCATGGTCGTGGGCAACTTCAATCAGTACACCTGGTGGTACATCCGTCGCTGCTATGGCTTGATTATGGAAAAGGACTTTGGCAACAAGCTCCAGATTCCGCAGAACGAAATCGGCAAGGTCTCGAAGCGCGGCTATGTGCTGAGCCAGTTCGCACGCTTTGTCCGCCCGGGTGCGGTCCGCGTGGGTGCAACGGCAAATCCCGAAAAGGAAGTCTTTGCAAGTGCTTACAAGAGTGCCGATGGCGACTCCGTGATTGTGGTGCTCGTGAACCGCGACTATAAGAATAGCAAGACTGTAACCGTGAAGGTGCAAGGCGCCGATGTTCAGACCTTCCACATGTACACCACCAGCGAAGCAAAGAACGCCAAGGATGAAGGCGAAGTCGAGGTCAAGAATGGCTCCGTGACGATTACGATGGATGCTGGTAATGCAAGCAACAAGGACTGCATTGTGACGCTCGTGGGCGTTGGCACTCCGGCGGACCCTGTTCCTCGTGAACCGTTTGGTGGCAAGGTCGCTGAAATTCCGGGCAAGATTGAAGCCGAAAACTTCGACATCCCGGGTACGGGCAAGGGCAACAAGTCTTATAGCGAAAACGATTCCGAAGACCGTGGCGAAACCAACTACCGCGAAGGTACGGGCGTTGACATTTACAAGAAGGCTACGGGCTATGTGGTCGGCTATAACGAAGAAGGCGAATGGCTCGAATACTCTGTGAATGTGAAGGAAGCCGGTGATTACACAATGTTTGCTTCTGTCGCTACGAGTAATTCGACGTCTGGTTTCTCGCTCTCCTTGGATGGAAAAACTCTTGTAGAAAATGTCGCACTTTCGGGAACGAGCTTCGATGACTTTGTGAAGGTCAAGGCCAACGTAACGCTCCCGGCTGGCGAACATATTCTCCGCATGACGGTGACGGGTTCCTGGTTCGATATCGACTACTTCAACTTTGCAAAGGGCAAGGATGCCGCCGATCCGGACGATAAGACGATTGGTTTGCGCAGTGCTAATTTCCGCTTGCCGACCGAAGCCGAAAATTACAGTGTCTTCGACGTGAACGGCGTGCTCGTGGGCAAGTTCCTCGCTACGACCAAGGCCGATGTCCAGCGCATGACCAAGAGCGTGGTGCGTCAGAATGGCATTTACTTTGTGAAGTCGCTGGGTGGCAAATCCTACCGCATTTCTGTGGCTAAATAATTTCATATTCCTAAAAACGGGAGCCGAGCAATTGGCTCCTGTTTTTTTAAGAGTTTGTTAAAAGGGAGATAGATATGAGTGTGGAAATGAGCTTCAAAAAGCTGATGGGCATTGCAGGTGTTGCTGCTGGCCTCTCTATGTTTGCGGTAACGGGTGCAAATGCGGCTCCGGACCCGAACTTCCATATTTACATTGCCTATGGGCAGTCGAACATGGAAGGCAACGCGAGGAACTTTACGGATGTCGATAAGAAGGAACATCCTCGCGTGAAAATGTTTGCAACAACGTCTTGCCCGAGTCTTGGCCGCCCTACGGTCGGTGAAATGTACCCGGCAGTGCCGCCAATGTTCAAGTGCGGTGAAGGCCTTTCTGTCGCTGACTGGTTTGGCCGCCACATGGCAGATTCCTTGCCGAACGTGACGATTGGCATTATTCCGGTGGCTCAGGGCGGTACGAGTATCCGCTTGTTTGACCCGGACGATTACAAGAATTACCTCAATTCTGCGGAAAGCTGGCTGAAGAACGGAGCCAAGGCTTACGGTGACGATGGCAATGCCATGGGCCGCATTATTGAAGTCGCCAAGAAGGCTCAGGAAAAGGGCGTCATCAAGGGAATCATCTTCCACCAGGGTGAAACCGATGGCGGCATGAGCAACTGGGAGCAGATTGTCAAGAAGACTTACGAATACATGCTCAAGCAGCTTGGCCTGAATGCCGAAGAAACTCCGTTTGTCGCTGGCGAAATGGTCGATGGTGGTTCTTGCGCGGGCTTTAGCAGTCGTGTGCGTGGGCTTTCCAAGTACATTGCGAATTTTGGCGTGGCAAGCTCCAAGGGCTACGGCAGTAAAGGTGACGGCCTCCACTTTACCGTAGAAGGCTACCGCGGCATGGGTGAGCGTTATGCCCAGCAAATGCTCAAGCTCATCAACGTGGCGCCTGTTGACCCTGTCCCGCAGGAACCGTTCAAGGGTGCTCCGATTGCTATTCCGGGCAAGGTCGAAGTCGAAGATTTTGACAAGCCGGGTATCGGCAAGAACGAAGACGGTACGAGTAACGCCTCTTACAGTGACGAAGATTCCGAAAACCATGGCGATAGCGATTACCGCAAGGATACGGGTGTAGACCTGTACAAGACAGCCGATGGCGTCGCTCTTGGTTACACGCAGACTGGCGAATGGCTCGAATACACGGTCGAAGTCAAGGCCGATGGCGAATACAACGTCGAAGCTAGCGTGGCCGCAGGCAATTCCACTTCTGCGTTCAAGCTCTACATGGATGACAAGGCGATTGGCGATGAAGTCTCCGTGCCGCAGACTGCCGATAATTCTTGGGATACCTATAAGACGATTACAGTCAAGGAAGGTGTCAAGCTCACGGCCGGTAAGCACGTGCTCAAGCTCGAAATCACCGCCAACTACGTGAATATCGACTGGATCCAGTTTACCGATGCTAAGGAAACGATCGGTCTTTCGAAGATCCGCCTCGACGTGACCGAAGCCGAAAGCAACTTTAGCGTGTACAGCATGCAGGGCCAAAAGCTCGGGACGTTTACCGCGAAGAGAATGGCCGATGCTATGAACCTCGTCAAGACGGATGCCAAGCTCCGCAAGCAGGCTAAGGGCGTGTTCTTTGTCCGCAAGGAAGGCACAAAGCTCATGAGCAAGAAGGTTGTCGTTTTCGAATAATTCTAGACTCCATGAAGGGTCCTGGCGGATGCTAGGACTCTTTTTTTTACAAAATGCGGTTTTTGAGCGAATTTCGCAAATCATTGACAAAACGTCCATATTATATGGAGCCCTGCTGTGCTACAAAACGACTTTTTTAGGGTAGATTCTTTATAGAAATTTTGGATTAAGGGATATAAAAATGAGCGTGGAAAGAGAATTGAAAAAAATCCTGGCCTATGCAGGTGTTGCTGCTGGGCTTTCTATGTTTGCGGTGGGGGCGAATGCGGCTCCGAACCCGAACTTCCATATCTACATTGCTTACGGGCAGTCCAACATGGCGGGTAACGGCGATATCGTACCGTCCGAGGACCAGGCAAATCCGCCCAAGAACTTTATCATGCTTGCTTCGCACAATGCAAATGCAAGCCAACGTAGCGGCAAGACGAATCAGTCTATCAAGACGGGCGAATGGTACCCGGCAATCCCGCCGATGTTCCATGCGTTCGAAAACCTCTCCCCGGCAGACTACTTTGGCCGCGCGATGGTGGATTCCTTGCCGGGCGTGACTGTGGGTATCATCCCGGTGGCGATCGGTGCTGTGAGCATCCGCGCCTTCGACAAGGATCAGTACGAAGCTTATTTCAGGGGCGATGGCAAGGACATCATGAACTGGGGCTGGCCCAAGGATTACGACAACAACCCTCCGGGACGCATCCTGGAACTTGCCAAGAAGGCCAAGGAAGTCGGTGTCATCAAGGGCTTCATTTTCCATCAGGGCGAAAGTGACGGCACGGACGCCAACTGGCGCAAGACGGTTTACAAGACTTACAAGGACGTGATTGACGCTCTTGGTCTGGACGAAAACGAAGTCCCGTTTGTGGCTGGCGAACTCCTCCAGGAAGGCAATAACTGCTGCGGAAGCAAGAATGGCGGCATCGCCGAACTCAAGAATAACTTCAAGAAGTTCGGTCTCGCTTCTTCCAAGGGCCTCAAGGGAAACGGCAAGGACCCTTATCACTTTGGCCGTGAAGGCGTGATTGAGCTTGGCCGCCGTTATGTCCATGAAATGCTCAAGCTTATCGACAAGACTATCGACCCGGATGCTCCGGCTGTTGACTTGGTGGATCCAAGCAAGTCTACAGTGTCCGACGAACCGCCTGAGGAATACGGCCCGTACACCGAAGCCATTGCCATTCCGGGCAAGGTGCAGGCTGAAAACTACAACAAGGGCGGCGCCGACAAGGCTTATATGGACCTGAGCAAGGGCAACGAGGGCGGCAAGCTTCGTAAAAACGATGTTGACATTTACCAGCCTAACATGGGTATTGTCGTCGGTCACTGCCAAGCGACAGAATGGCTTAAGTACACCGTGAATGTCGCTGCTGATGGCGATTACGAAATTTCTGCCAACGTCGCTGGCGATAACGGTACAGGCAGCTTAGTCCTTTACATGGATGACAAGCGGATCGGTACGGAAATTGCAAACGAAGGCAAGGGCTTTGACAACTTCACAACGGTAAGTGGTGGCAAGGCTACGCTCACCAAGGGCGAACATGAACTCAAGCTCGAAATTACCAATGACTGGATTGATATCGACTATGTTGAATTCAAGGAAATAAGCGCCCAGCCGCCTATCGGACTTAAGAATATCCGCCTTAGCATGACTGAAGCCGAAAGCAACTATAGCGTGTTCGATATGCAGGGCATTAAGCTGAGTTCGTTTACCGCAAAGGGCATGAACGAAGCAATGAATCTAGTGAGGGAAAACGCAAAGCTCCGCAAGCAGGCAAGGGGCGTGTTCTTTGTCCGCAAGAACGGAGATAAATCTCTAACGAAAAAGGTGGTGATACATGAATAAAAACGAGTTGGCCGTCGTAAAGCAGATTGCTTTTTTCTTTGTCGTTGCTGTAGCGCTTGGTCTCATGTATGGGTAATTTGTAGATTGAATACACGAGAAAATTTAGTGTGACTCCTATTAAGGGTTCCGGCGAATGCCGGGACTCTTTTTGTATAGTATCAGTATGCTTGGCGCGCATGTCTGCATTCGTCATCGAGAATGCGCGGCACTCTCGTCATTCTCGAACGGAGTGAGTGACAACCTCAAAAGGCAAGAGTCGCGATCAAATTTGTTTGGGCATGACCGAGCCGAAGAGGTTGGGGCTTTGCCCCATCCATAGAATAAAAAATCGCTCCGATGGACTCGGAGCGATTTTGGTGTATATAGGATGAATTATGAAATCAAATTCATTACGGCAACGTGAAGGACTTCAGGAACGGCCAACCGATCTTGCCATCGCCCTGTTCGTGACCGCCACCCTGCTTGGTGCAGAGCACGACCTTTGTGCCGTCCTTGCAGTTGGAGTATTCGTTGCAACCGTTGGAGTTCTTGGACGGAGAGCCTGTGCAGCCGTTCTTTTGTGCCCAGAACTGGAAGTTGCCTTCGGCACCCAAGAAGTTCAAGCCGTCGTTGAATCCGCTATCGCCACCCTGGTAACGGCAGACGTTGTCGTTTGTACCGCGGAACATGATGATGGAGATCGGACGGTCAGGATTGCACTGTGCGCTGTTGGTCTTGTTCAAGTCCATACCTGCAGGAGCAACTGCGGCGTACACATCAGACATGAAGCATGCCACATGGTTACTCATACCGCCACCCATCGAGAAACCGGTTGCGTAAACGCGCTTCTTGTCGATGCAAACCTTTTCTTCAACGGCCTTGATCATTTCGCGAGAGAACTTCACGTCGTCATCGTCGGAGCAGCAAGGACCAACGTTCCAACCCGGACCCATCTTTCTGGAGTCAGCAGACTTCGTGCCATCGGGGTACAGAGAGATAACGCCTTCGGGGTCTGTCTGAGCCTTGTAGGTCGTGCCATTGAGCTGACCCTGACCGCTACCCATAACCGGATGGTAGTCCACAACGAGAGGTACCGGCTTGTCGCCCTTGTAGGCGCTCGGCACGTGCATGATGAACGTACGATTCTTACCATCGACGTTCACGGACATCTTGTGGTCGCCAGACTGGTAAGTCTTGCCGGCGCAGTTGATGATTACATCGTCAGCCTTGCTGCTAGAAGAGGCAACGGTGCTAGATGATTCCGGCTTTGCAGAAGAGCTGGAGGCGGCAATCTGGCTGCTGGATGTCGGATTGCTAGAAGCCTTTTCCATCGTAATTTGGACGTTTTCTTCTGTGAAGCTCTTCATCGTGTAGGAGAAGTTGTTGTAGCCTTCCTTGGCGAACATGATGGTCGGCAGCGGATCGCCTTCCTTGAGGAGTGTTACAGTCTTGCCGAGCTGGTAGGTGCCGCGGTTGCCGTCTGCGTTGATGCGGAGGAACTTTGCACCCTTGGCCGTTGTCTTGTTCAGATCAAGGCTGACCGAACCGTTGACATTGTGCTGCGTCTTGGAGAAGGCGACCTTGCCAAGAGCGTCCATGACAGAAACGGTAAGGGTCTGGGCTTTGATGCCCGAAATGGTAATGACGTTGTAGTTGAACTGGACGGAAGCCTTGACGGACTGCACGACTTGCAAGCCCACTTCGTCGTAGACGAGGCTGAATTTGCCGTCTGCGGCAGAGGTCGTTTCAACATTTGCGTAGTTGAAGGAACTGATTTTTACGCCTTCAAGCGGCTGTCCTGCTTTTGTGGACACGGTGCCGTTGATGCTCCAAGCGAAAGACAGAGAGCTGAGTGCTGCTACTGTTCCTGCGAATGCCATGGATTTGAACATGGTCATAGCGACTCCTTTTTATAGTTAAACATTCCAAACTCTATTCATCCACCCGGTCCAACCAAATCCCCCATGATATTCGCTAGACCTATCCAAAATATAGATGGGGGAGGCTTTATTTTGTCAAAATTGTTTTTTGAAAAAAAACAAAGCGTTGTGAAAATTGCGAAAAGGAATTTTTACAAAAGGGCGCGCTATTGATAAAAAATCCATAAAAAGGGTGCGCAATAGCGGGTAAAAACCATGTAAATGGGGTAGATTAAGATTGTTAGACTTGTCCAGTTAAGTTGGAAAAGGAGTGATTATGGGATTGTTTAGTAAAATGGCGAAAGCAGCCGCCGTTGTCGCGGGTTTTGCCGTTGTGAATAGCTTTGCAGTATCGGTCAATAACCCGATTATGTATGTCGATAGCCCGGACCCCTCGATTGTTCGCGTTGACGACGCTTACTACATGGTGACGACGACCATGCACTTTGCCCCGGGCGTGCCCGTTTTCAAGAGCACCGATTTGGCCCAGTGGCGCACGGTGGGCTATGCCTACCAGACTCTCACCAATAATGACAACATGAACTTGAACGGCGGCAAGGACGCCTACGGTAAGGGCTCCTGGGCATCAAGCATCCGCTACCATAAGGGATTTTTCTACGTGCTGACCCCGTCTTACACGACGGGCAAAACTCATTTGTACAAAACTGCCGACGTTGAAAACGGCCCATGGTCCGAAGTGCAGCTCCCGTTCTACCATGACCCTTCTTTGTTCTTTGATGACGATGGCACCGTGTGGGTGTTCTACGGCAGTGGTGACCAGATTAGCTACGTGCAGTTGAACGATGATGCTAGCGGCGTGAAGGCAGGTGGCCGTAGCGGTAAGCTTGGCGGCGTGAGCGTGAACCAGGCGACCGGCAAGAGCGGCTATATCGTGCAGCAGGAAGGCTCGCACATGGAAAAGGTAAACGGCGAATACTATCTGTTCACGATTTCTTGGCCGAACGGTTCCTGCCGTACCGAAGTGGTTTACCGTTCTAAGAACCTCTTGAGTGGATATACAGGAAGAGTTTTCCTCTCTGATAACGGTGTTGCGCAGGGTGGCATTTTCGATACTCCCGATGGCAAGTGGTATGCGCTTTTGTTCCGCGATTCTGGCCCGGTTGGCCGTATGTCGCACCTGGTGCCGATGGAATGGAAAGACGGTTGGCCGGTTCCGACGAGCGGATCCAAGGCTCCCTCGACGATTGACTTGCCGGAATCTCCGCTCCCGGGCTACGGCATGGTCACGAGTGACGATTTTGAATCTGGCGAACTTGCTCTCGAATGGCAGTTCAACCATAACCCCGATAACAAAAACTGGAGCTTGTCTGCAAATCCGGGATTTTTCCGCATTACCACGGGCCGCACGGATAGCCGTGTCGTGAATGCAAAGAACACTTTGACACAGCGTTCCTTTGGCCCTAAGAGTTCTGGCCGTACGCTTGTTGACGGCAAGGGCATGAAGGATGGAGACATGGCGGGCCTCGTTGCTTTGCAGGATGACAAGGGCTTTGTGGCTCTGGCTAAGGAAAGCGGCAGCTACAAGGTGGTGATGTACACCGGAAACAAGGACGGCGAAAGCCAGAAGGAAAGCAAGTCGATTTCGGGTTCCAAGGTTTACCTGCGAATTGATTTTGACCTGCCGATTGACCGCGGTACCGCATACTTCTATTACAGCACTGATGGCGACACTTGGACAAAGATTGGCAACGATGTCAAGCTCAATTACGACCTCCACATGTTCGTGGGAGTGCGCTGGGGCCTCTTTAACTTTGCAACCAAGCAGGCCGGCGGCTATGCAGACTTTGACTGGTTCAAGGTCGGTGTAGACGCAAACGATGAGATTTACCTCGATGGCGCCGGTTCTGAACCTGTACCGCAGACTCCTTTCTGTGCCGCAGGCGAAAACTGCCCTGCCAATGCAATCCCGGGCAAGATTGAAGCAGAAAACTTTGACGTGCCGGGCAAGGGCAAGGATGGTTCCTCTTACTATGACGGCGATTCCGAAAATCACGGCGATAGTGACTATCGCAAGGGTACTGGCGTAGACCTTTACAAAAAGGCAACCGGCGTCATTGTGGGCTACAACAGCGAAGGCGACTGGCTCGAATACACCGTGGACGTGAAGGAAGAAGGCGATTACACCATGTTCGCAGCTGTTGCTGCTGCGGGTTCCACCTCTAGCTTCAAGCTCTCCTTGGATGGCAAGGACATTACCGAAGAACTCTCTGTTCCGGCGGCAAGTTCTGGCGAAGATAATTACGATGAATACAATAAGGTGAAAGCCAATGTGAAGCTCCCTGCGGGCGAACATGTGCTCCGCTTTACGGTTGTAGGTTCCTGGCTTGATATCGACTACTTTACGTTCGTGAAGGGCGCGAATGCTAAGGATCCAGAAGAGACGATTGGCATCACAAAGGGCGTTCGCTATAATGTGCAGGGAGTGCAGACTTATGGTGTCTATGGCTTGAACGGTAAGTTCGTCGGCCGCGTGGATGCTTCCAGCAACTTCGATGTACGTAGCAAGGTGAACAACCTCGTGAAGGAAAGCGGCGTGTACGTCGTCAAGTCCCTCACCACCGGCACCACCCTCCGCCTCTCCGTAACAAAGTAATCCTCACAGTTTATTCATAGTTCCTCCAACACCCCCAAGGCTAGAAAGCGGATGCCAGAAGCGCAGCTTATGTGCATCCATTTTCTAGCCGTTTTTTGTGTTCTGTAAACACCCCCGAGACCAGGAAGCGGATGTCGGAAGCGAAGCTTACGGACATCCATTTCCTGGTCGTTTTGGTTGTTCTGCAAACACCCCTATTACACATTTCCAGAACAACCAAGAGGCCGCCCCTCCCTTGACAAATCGCAATGAAAAATAACGCCTTGCGCTGACACTCTCCCCCTCTCGAATATATCTTATAGTCAGATAATTGGGCCTTGTGTCCCAAGGAGTAAGAGGTATGTTTGGTAAAATTTTTAAGAAGGCGCATTGCGTCCTTTCTCTTGCCGTATTGGCGAGTCTCACTACATTTTCATTTGCAGACAACATTAATGTGAACGGCACGAACCGTACCATGAATGTGTATGCCCCGAAGAACATCGAAAAGGGCCGTCCGCTCATTATCCAAATGCACGGCATGAATCAGGATGCTCCGTATCAGCAGAATGCCGCCAAGTGGGAGCCGATTGCCGATACCGCACGTTTTGTGGTCGTGTTCCCGAACGGTCAGAACAAGGCTTGGGACATCTCTGGCGACAAGGACCTGAATTTTATCAAGGCCATCATTAACGAAATGTACAACAAGTACGGCATTGACAAGAATCGCGTTTACGTTTCGGGATTCTCGATGGGCGGCATGATGAGCTACCATGTGGCAAACAAGATGGGCGACCAGATTGCGGCCATTGCTCCGGTTTCTGGTGGCGGTGGCGTGAACTCGCCCAAGCGCGCGATGCCGATTATGCATACCCACGGCACGAGTGATGACGTGGTGAATTACAACAGCACCGTGAATACCCTCAAGGGCTGGGTCTCTGCGCAGAAGTGCTCTTCGAGTTCCAAGGTCACAAAGCCGTATCCGACAAACAAGTCGGGCTCTGCCGCCTCTCTCGAAGTCTGGAGCGGCTGCAAGGATAACGTCGAAGTCCGTTTGCTCACGATTGCTGGCAAGGGCCATTGGTATTCCATGGATGAGGCTGTCAGTGTCAATACGAGCGTCGAAATCTGGAACTTCGTGAAGAATTATTCCTTGGACGGTTCCACGCTTGCGCCGCCGATTGAGGTCCCGACTGACCGCGACAGCATTTTCAACGGTGGCTTTGATTCGACTGATGTCGCTTGGACTTTGCAGACTCACGGTAGCGCTGCTGCAACAGGCGATGTGAAAAATGGCAAGTATCAGCTTGACATTTCTGCCATCGGCACGGAAAATTACCAGGTGCAGGTGATTCAGCATGACTTGCATCTCGAAAAAGGCCAATGGTACGAAGTGAGCTTTGATGCTAGTGCCGGCGCCTCCCGTACGCTCGAAGTGAATGTGGAACAGCACACGGATCCGTGGGCAAGCTACCTCACCGAAAAGAAAAATTTTGAAATCGGCACGGAATCCAAGAAGTATTCCTTCCAGTTCCAGATGACCGCCGCCACCGACAAGGATTCCCGCTTGAGCTTCAATGCGGGCGCCTCGACAGGCACGCTCATGCTTGATAATGTCACGCTCAAGAAAATTGCGGAACCCGATCCGGGAACAATTGCGCTGGCTCCGTCTCTCCGTCTCAAAACGACCGCTGGAGTGTACAATGTTTATAGCCTTGCGGGCAAGCGCCTCGGTTTTGTTGAAATCATTGAAAACGATGTGCCGAACATGCAAAAAACGATGAAAAACGCAGGCTTTGGCAAGGGCGTCTACATCTTGCGCAGCAAAACACGCTCGTTCATGATGCCGGTGGATCGGTAAAAGGCTAAAAAGTTTCGTTCTCTCTCCAAGAGCAGTCCCCTTCGGGGGGCGCTCTTTTTTTACATCTCTCAATAACTAACCACTAAAAACCAATGACTCTTGACTAATAAATAATAACTAATTATCCATCGTGGATAATATGTCAAGGGAATCGTTTACGTACGTTGATTTTTTAGGCTTTTTAGGGGGTATTTTTAGTTTGGGGATGATTAATACTTAGGATACAGGAGTGCTTATGTTTGGTTTGAACAAGAAAAATGGTCGCAAGTTTGGAGTGCTAGCTTCTTTGGCTTTAGCGGGATTGGTTTCCCAGGCCTTTGCGCATCCGGATAGCTTGGTGCTTACGCCCCCGCTCGGGTGGAACAGCTGGAACGTTTTCCACGAAAACATCAACGAAAAGCAGATTCAGGAAATTGCCGACGCGATGGTCAATTCCGGCCTGAAGGATGCGGGCTATGTGTTCCTTAATCTGGACGATAACTGGATGGACACCAAGCGCGATGCCCAGGGCAACCTCCAGAACAACCCGAAGACTTTCCCGAGTGGCATGAAGGCCATTGCTGATTACGTGCATAAGAAGGGCCTGAAGTTCGGCCTTTACGGCGACCGTGGCAAACGCACCTGCCACCATTATAATAGCAACTGGCAAAGCGAAAGTGGTTCCAACGGCCACGAAGTTCAGGACGCCAAGAAGCTCGCTGAATGGGGCGTTGATTACTGGAAGTACGATAACTGCGACTCGGATCCGAGAACGCAGGAAAAAGATTACACTGCAATGTCCAACGCTCTCCGCAATTCCGGACGCGACATCGTGTTCAGCATTTGCATGTGGGAATACAAGGACTGGATGCCGAAAATTGCTAACCTCTGGCGCACCACTTTCGACATTGGTCCCGAATGGATTTCGACTTCGTGGTACCGCGGCGTCTACGAAATTATCGATGCGAACAACAAGTATTGGCAGATTGCAAAGCCCGGTCACTGGAATGACCCGGACATGCTCGAAGTAGGTAACAGAGGCCTCTCTTACGAGGAACAGCGCTCCCAGATGACGATGTGGTCCATCATGGCTGCTCCCATCATGATCAGTTCCGATGTGCGCAACATGAGCAACGAGACTAAGGAACTCTACCTGAACAAGGACATGATTGCCATTAACCAGGACTCCTTGGGCGTTCAGGGCCACCGCATTTCTGACAAGAATGGCAAGCAGGTTTGGACCAAGCCTTTGAAAAATGGCGATATCGCCGTGGCGCTTCTCAACAATAACAATTCTACCCAGACCGTCGAATGCAACTTTAAAGACATTGGCGTAGAGGGCGAAGTAGAAGTCCGCGATGCCTGGAAAAAGAAGGATTTGGGACCGGTCTCTAGTGTTTCTATTGAACTCCCGGCTCATGGTTCTGCACTGCTCCGCTTGGTTTTAAAGCCGGTTCCGCGCGAACCGTTCAAGGGCAAGCCTCTTGACATTCCGGGTAAGATCGAAGTGGAAGATTTCGATGTGAACGGCGTGGGTCAGGGCAACACCACTTACAACGAAAGCGATACAGAAAACCACGGCGATTCCGATTACCGCCCGGGTACTGGCGTGGACCTTTACAAGAAGGCTACCGGTGTCATTGTTGGCTATAACCAGGCGGGCGAATGGCTTGAATACACCGTGAACGTTGCCAAGACGGGTACTTACACAATGAGCGCTTCTGTGGCTTCTGCTAATAGCACCTCGAGCTTCAAGCTCTCCATGGATGGGAAGGACATTACCGAAGAAATCGCCGTGCCTGCAGCAACCGCCGGTGAAGACAACTATGACGAATACAATACAGTCGAAGCCAAGGTGAGCCTGACCGAAGGCGAACACATTCTCCGCTTTACGGTGACTGGCGACTGGATGGACATCGACTGGATTGAATTTTCCGATGAAACGGTGGGGCTTGCTAAAGTTCGTCTCACATCGTTTGAATCCGAAAATTCATACAACGTATTCGGCGCTACGGGTAAGCACCTTGGCCGCGTGGACTTGAACGGTGCTGGCTTGGCTCAGGCTCTCGAAAATGCGGGCTACGCACGTGGCACGTACATGATGCGCTCCGTCAAGGGAAATAAGATCCACCGTGTGAACGTCGCTAAGTAAAAGGCTTGGGAGGGCGTCGCCCTCTTGCAAAAAATCTCTCCTCACGCATTCGAAATGCCTCGCATTCCCGCGAGGCATTTTGTGTAATTCCTACTGCCCACTATCCATGGATAAACAGTCCACAATATCTTCCTCAGAACCATAAAAAAATAAGCATTTCAAGAATAATTTTAGAGTGTTGTTAGGGCAAACTATGTTTGGTTTTAAAAGTGAGGTTAGGTATGAGCTTCAAAACAATTAGTCATCTTGCTGCAGTTTCTGCACTCTTCTTGGGTGCGACTGTTGCGACCGCCGCTGATCAGGCCACTTTCTATGTCGCTCCCAATGGCAGCGATTCCAACAAGGGTACCGAAGAGGCCCCGTTCAAGACCATTACGCAGGCCCAGAAGGCTGTGCGCGCCATCAACGGCACCATGACGGGCGATATTTCCGTTGTTCTCCGTGGTGGTACTTACCAGCTTCCGAGTACGGTCAACTTCACCGAAGCTGATGGCGGCAAGGACGGCTTCTACGTCCGCTATAAAGCCTATCCGAACGAAACCCCGCTTGTCACTGGCGGTATCCCTATGTCCGGTTGGACCATTCACGATGAAAAGAATAACATCTGGAAGGTCGAAGGCGTCGAAGCCCGTTTCCGCCAGCTCTACGTGAACGGCAAGAAGGCTGTTCGTGCCCGTATGCCGAACCTCAAGGACAATGGCGACCACAACTTCTTCCGCTTGAACAAGGTGGACTCTACGGGTTCTGCATTCCTCCTGAACAGCGGCGATGTCAAGTCTACGGATTGGAAAAATCCCAAGAAGGTCGAAATTCATTTGATGATTGCATGGGCCGAAAGCATCTTGCGTCTTGACAAGATTTCCCAGCAGGGCAATACCTTCAAGTTTGAACCGCAGGATCCTGAAAGAAGCAAGCTTTTCCGCCGCAAGTACCCGATGCTCGGTACCGCTTTCATGAGCAATCCGCCGAAGCAGCAGGTCTACTACCTCGAAAACGCATACGAATTTATCGACCAGCCGGGTGAATGGTACCTCGACGAATCGACCAACACGCTTTACTACAAGGCCCGCGAAGGCGAAGCTATGGGCACGGCAAATGTCGTTGCACCGCGCGTCAACACGCTCTTCAGCATCCTCGGTAAGGATACGAAGAACAAAGTCGGTTACATGTCTTTCGAAGGCATCACCTTTGCCCATACAAACTACTTGCGCCCGAGCGAAGAAGGCTTCCTCGATTTGCAGGCTGGTATGTTCAACATCGAAGTCATGGCTGAAAACGGCCGTCTTGGCTCTAACAAGTTCCTCCTCTGGCGTCCGGATGCAGGCTTCCGCATCGAAAACGCGCACCACATGAAGATCAAGAACTGCACCTTCACGCAGATGGCTGCAACCGGTCTTGACATGGTCTCTGGCACGAACGATGACGTTGTTGAAGGTAGCGTTTTCTATGAAATCGGTGCAAACGGCATTATGCTCGGCAAGTTCTCTCAGGACTCTCTCACCGAAATTCACATTCCGTACAATCCGACCGATAAGGAAGAAATCAGCACTCGCGATACGCTCCGTTACAACCTCATCACCAACGTCACCAACGAACATCAGGGTGCTGTGGGTATTGCCGCTGGCTATCCGCGCTATGTCGTGATTGAAAACAACGAAGTGTCTTATACAAACTATTCCGGCATCTCTGTGGGCTACGGCTGGACCAAGCAGCAGACTGCCATGACGAACAACAAGATCAACAAGAACGACATCCACCACATCTCCCGTTTGCTTTGCGACTCCGGCCCGATTTACACCTTGAGCAACCAGGGCACGGGTAGCGAAATCAAGGAAAACTACCTCCACGATTACGGTGCATCTGAATGGTCTGACTACTGGGTTCTCCCGATTTACCTCGACGAAGGTTCTAGTGGCTTTGCTGTCGAAAACAACTCTTACAAGAACGCTCCGAGCGGCGTTGGCCGTAACGCTCCGGGTGAATTTACCGAAAAGAACAACAATGGTTACATCGCTTCTGTTGCCGAAGCTGCAGGCCTTCAGGGCGAATTCAAGAACATCGGGGATCGCATTGCTACAATCCCGCTTCCGGATTTCTCCAACGTGGTTCCGCAGGCTCCGTTTGTTGACAACATGACGATTCCGGGCTCTATCGAAATGGAAAACTACGATGAAGGCGGACAGAGCGTTTCTTTCAACGACAAGGACTTTGTGAACGAAGGCGGCGTCTACCGCGAAGATGGCGTGGACATCACTCAGATTGATTCAACCGACAAGTCGAAGGGCTACGCTGTGGGTTACACGCAGGCTGGCGAATGGATGGAATACACCTTGAAGGTGACTGCCGCTGGTGAATACGTGTTCCTCGCTAACGTTGCTTCTGGTCTCGAAGGCTCTAGCTTCCAGCTCTTTATGGATGGCAAGGCTATCAGCGATACGATTGTTGCCCCGAAGGGTGAAGACTGGAATACTTACGGTACCGTTGAAGGAAAGACGGCTGCTCTCGAAGCTGGTGAACATGTGCTTCGCGTGGCAATTACGGGTGCTTACCTGAACATTGACTGGATCAAGTTCGGTAAGACTAAGGAAGAAATCATTTCGATCAAGCCGAGCGTCCGTTACGGTTTGAACATGGATATTTCCCGCAGTTCCTCGCTTAACGTGTTTGATATCCGTGGTCAGCATTTGGGCCGCATTCACGTGATGGGTGTGCCGACGACAAGCTCTGTGATGCAGGCTATGCATGCGAAGAACTTCAAGTCCGGTGTCTACTTTGTCCAGAGCGTGAACAAGACCTTTGGCAAGATGATTCAGGTAAAATAATTTTGGAGTGGGATGACTATGAAACTTACAAATAAACTTTTGCTCGCGTTTGGACTTGGTTTTGCGTCCAATGCATTTGCAGAAAACCCGATTATCCAGACGTACTATTCGCCGGACCCGGCTCCGGTCGTGTTTGGTGATACCGTCTGCGTGTACACGGGTAACGACGAAGGCGGTTCCTTCTTTACCATGCACGGTTGGCGCGTCTCTTGCACCACCGATATGGTGAACTGGACCGATATGGGCGAACTCATCCTCACGAATGAAAGCTTTGGTGGCAATGCCAAGAAAAACGGTGACTGGGCTGCTCAAGTTGTTCGTCGCAATGGCAAGTATTACTACTACGTGACTGTAGAATCGACTCGCGGTGGCCGCGCTATCAACGTTGCCGTGGCCGACAAGCCGGAAGGTCCGTTCAAGGATGCTCGTAATGGTCAGCATCTTGCAGGTCCGAACTGGGATTACATTGACCCGACCGTTTGGATTGACGATGATGGCCAGGCTTGGCTCTACTGGGGTAACCCGAAGCTCTATTACGCCAAGCTCAAAGAAAACATGATTGAGTTCGATGGCGACATCAAGGTGACGGATATGGGCAGCGGATTCTCTCCGGGCGGAAACTCCGTTTACACAGAAGGTCCGTGGATCCACAAGCGCGATAAGAAGTATTACATGATTTACGCTTCCCATGGCGTGCCCGAAAAGATTTCTTACTCCACCAGTGATTCTCCGACGGGTCCGTGGAAGTGGGGTGGCATCATCATGGATCAGGGCAACGGGACTGCGTTCACAAACCACTCCGGTCTCATTGACTTCAAGGGCCGTAGCTTCTTCTTCTATCACAACCAGAAGAACGTGAATGGCGGTGGCTATAGCCGTTCTACTGCGGTTGAAGAATTTACCTGGAATGCTGACGGTTCGATTCCGACCATCAAGTCTACGAATGATGGCGTCAAGAAGCCGATTAAGAACCTTGACCCGTTCACGCGCGTTGAAGCAGAAACCAAGTCTTGGGTCGGTGGCATCAACGTCGACAAGAGCGGTGGATACACCATCATCAAGCATGTGGCAAAGCAGGGCGATAACGTCTACCTCACCAACATGGGCTCGAATTTCTATACAAAGGTTCGCTCCGTGGATATGGGCGATGGTGCAGACCGCATCATCGTTTGCACGAGAGGTAATGGCGGTAAGATTGAACTCCACGCTAAGTCTGAAACTGGAGCAACACTTGCAACGATGAATATTCCGGCAAGTTCTAGCTGGCAAGAAAACACCTTCGACTTGAAGGATGCTGCAGGCGTTGAAGACTTGTTCTTCGTTGTCAAGCAGGGTGGTTTCGATTTCGACTATTGGTACATGGAAAGCGAAAAGACGGCTATTCCGCAGACCCCGTTCAAGGAAGTCGCATCTGCAATTCCTGGCAAGATCGAAGCTGAAGACTATGACGTGGGTGGCCACAATAAAGCCTTCTACGATAACGATCGCGAAAACAAGGGCGGCGCCTATCGCGAAGACGAAGTGGACATCGTGCAGATCGATTCTACGGACAAGTCTAAGGGCTACGCTCTCGGTTACACCGAAGATGGCGAATGGGTGGAATACACTATCGATAACCAGATTGCGTCTGAATACACGGTTCGTTTGAACATGGCTACGGCATCTGATGATGTCGGCGTCCAGTTCTACGTTGATGGCAAGGAAATTACCGATGTCATCAAGGCGCCGCAAGGTGAAAATTGGGACACGTATAGCGAAGTCAAGGTGCAAACAAAGGAAATTCCGAAGGGCGAACATGTGCTCAAGATGCAGATTGTTGGCAACTACGTGAATGTAGACTGGTTTAAGTTCTGCATGGGCTTTGACTGCGAAGATAAAGTTTCGCTCCGCAGCCCTCGCGTGGAACTTCAGATTCCTGAGAAGATTTACGCCGTCTTTGGCATGACGGGCAAATTCCTCGGCAACGTCGAAGTCAACGGTCAGAGTGTTGCGAAGTCCATCCGTTCCGCTGGCTTTGTTCCAGGCGTCTACATGGTCCGTAGCCTCGGTCACTCTAAGACCTTCCGCGTGTTGGTTAAATAAGGTCACTGTGAACCCGTTAGCGACCGCGTCATCCTGAACCCGTCAGGGTGAAGGATCCAGTTAAATTTCAGAATGGCGACCTCCGGGCCGCCATTTTTTATTGTCATAAAAAGTCTTGACATCTCGAATTAGAACATTCCAAATCGCAATAAATAAAAGCTTTCCTGCGTGTTCGACCCTTGATAAAATGTCCACAGAACCTTG
Source organism: Fibrobacter sp. UWB4 (assembly GCF_002210345.1). Lineage (NCBI taxonomy): Bacteria > Pseudomonadati > Fibrobacterota > Fibrobacteria > Fibrobacterales > Fibrobacteraceae > Fibrobacter > Fibrobacter sp. UWB4. The sequence goes on from NZ_MWQI01000004.1 coordinate 203,704, forward strand.
TTTTAGAGGTGAAAAAAAATTCGTTTTTGAGGGTATCTTTGAATTAGGAATATGATAAGGGAGGACTTATGAACTTTGGTTCTAGTTTGTCTTTGGTTTTGGCTGCTGGTCTCGTGTCAGCTGCATCTTCGTTTGCCCAGCCTAACGACGAGTGGAATGGCAAGCCGAGAATTTTTGGTGTGAATACGTTGAACCCGCACGTGACTTCGATGCCGTACACCACGGTTGAAGAGGCTGTGAAGGGCGACCGTCACGCTTCTGAATGGTATCAGACGCTTTCGGGCGAATGGAGATTTTACCATGTCGATAAGCCTAGCCAGCGTAACAATGATTTCTACAAGGACAACTATGATGTTTCCAAGTGGGATAAAATCAAGGTTCCGAGCTCCTGGCAGCTTTTAGGCTATGACCATCCGATTTACACGAACGTCATTTATCCGTGGTCCCAGAATAACCGCGTTTCTGCACCGTATGCTCCGACGGATTTCAACCCGGTCGGTCATTATCGCCGTACGTTTACGGTTCCCGAAAATTGGGATGGCAAGCGCATCCGTTTGCACTTTGAAGGTGTTGAATCCGCTTACTATGTATGGGTGAACGGCAATTATGTCGGCTACAGTGAAGATACTTTCACGGGTCATGAATTCGATATCAATAAGTACCTCCGCAAGGGCGAAAATAACATCTCCGTGCAGGTGTTCCGCTGGTGCGACGGCTCTTGGCTCGAAGACCAAGACTTTATTCGTCTTTCTGGCATTATGCGTGATGTGTATATCTACGCAGTGCCGCAGGTCCATATTCAGGACTTCCAGATTGATGCTACTCTTACGAACAACTACAAGGATGGTCTCTTAAAGACGACCGCTTGGATTTACAATTCTACGGGCAAGCAGTCTGGTGATTACACCGTGGAACTTTCTTTGTACGATGCTTCCGGTGCCGAAGTGATTAAGCCGACTTCTCAGAAGGTTTCCGGCATTGGCCCGAATGGTGCCGAAAAGAGCGTGCATTTCGAAATTCCGTATTCTTCTCCGAAGCGCTGGTCTGCCGAAACACCTGACCTCTATACCGCAGTGCTTACGTTCAAGGATGCTGACGGCAAGATTCTCCAGGTTGAAAGTAACAAGATTGGTTTTAGAAAAATTGAAATCAAGAAAGATAACGGCGCTCCGCGTTTGTATGTAAACGGTATGCCTGTGAAGTTCCATGGTGTGGACCGTCACGAACTTGATCCGGATAACGGCCGTGCTGTGACTTACGATCGTATGGAAAAAGACATTATCCTCATGAAGCGCTTCAACATCAACGCGCTCCGTATGTCTCACTATCCGAACAATCCGGTGATGTACGATCTCTGCGACAAGTACGGTATTTACGTGATTGACGAAGCGAACGTCGAAAGTCACGGTGCAAATAATGACCTCCCGAAGAATAGTGACGACTGGCGCGCTCCGGCTGTAGACCGTATGAATACCATGGTGCAGCGCGACAAAAACCATCCGTCTATTATTCTCTGGTCGCTCGGTAACGAAGCGGGTAATGGTAACGTGTTTGCCTCGGAACGTGAACGCGCTCACCAGATTGATTCCACTCGCTATGTGCATTACGAAGGCGACTGGAACAATGCCGATGTGAACAGCTGGATGTACTTTGGTCCAGATGCTGTCCAGAATTATCGCGATGCCAACAAGCCGATTATGTTGTGCGAATACGAGCACGCAATGGGTAACTCCGTGGGTGACTTGCAGGAATACATGGACGCCTTCTACGGTAACCCGCGCTCTTTCGGTGGCTTCATTTGGGACTTCATTGACCAGGGCCTGCGCCACAAGGGAACTCCGTACTTCGAATTTGGCGGTATGTGGGGCGACTGGCAGAACGACGACAACTTCTGCGCTAACGGTCTCGTGTTCCCCGATCGTAAAATCCAGCCGGAAATGTGGGAAGTCAAGTACCAGTACAGTCAAGTTCGCGTCCACAACGTAGACGCCGCAAAGGGCAAGATTGAAATTGAAAGCCGCTACCTCTACAAGAATCTTGGCGACTTCCTCGATGCCTTCTGGCAGATTAAGGAAAACGGCAAGGTCATCAAGGAAGGTAAGATTGACGGGTCACAGATGAACATCGGTCCGAACCAGAAAAAGACCGTGACGATTGACATGCCGAAGATTGAAACGACAGTCGGTGCCGAGTACTTCCTGGATATCGATTTCCGCTTGAAAAAGGATGAACTCTGGGCAAAGGCTGGCTACAGCATCGGTCACGAACAGTTCGGCATTGATTTAGGCCAGCTTTGGTCTACTGAAATTGATGTGAGCACCATGGAGGCCCACAAGGTCACTAAGAACAATGGTCTCACGATTGAAGGCTCTGATTTCAAGATTAAGTTTGACGAAAAGTCCGGTACGCTTGCAAGCTACGTTCTTGATGGCGATACGATTATCAAGAACGGCGGCCGTCCGAACTTCTGGCGCGCCCCGATTGATAACGACAAGGGCTTCAACATGGAACGTGGCCATGGCGAATGGCGCAAGGCAAGCAACAACCGCTCTGTCACTTCCGAAGTCAAGGAAGTTTCCGCTCGCGAAACGCAGGTGACGTTCAATTTCGGTTTCCCGGATGTCGGCAGCACCCGCATGAAGCTTACATACACGGTTTACGGCAGTGGCGATATCGTTGTGGAATACACGCTCAATCCAGATGGGTCCAAGAGCTATTTGCCGAACGTGGGTACGCTCTTCACTGTTCCTGGTGGTTACGAAAAGGTCCGTTACTTTGGTCGTGGTCCGGACGAAAACTACATCGGACGTAACCGCGGTAGCTTCATGGGACTTTATTCGACGTATGCAGACTCTATGACCGTCATGTACATGGAAATTGGCGAAACGGGCCAGCGCACCGATGTGAAGTGGGCTACGCTTACAAACGAAAAGACGGGCAAGGGCCTTATGATTGTGGGTAACCCGCGCATGGAATTCAGCGCCCAGCACTACACTCCGGAACAGCTCACTAATGTAAAGCTCCCGTGGGAACTCAAGCGCGACAAGGATATCACGCTCCGTGTGGACTTGCACCAAATGGGTGTCGGTGGCATCAACTCTTGGGGCGCAGAACCGCTCAACGCTTACCGCCTGAATGCCAATCGCGAATACTCTCACAAGTTCCGCATAGCTCCGATTCGTAAGCAGTTGAACGATCCGACAGAATACTCGCTCCTCGGTTTCACGAACTTCGGTTGGAATAAAGAAATTCCGCCTGCAAAATACGGCCGTGACGAGATCAACAAGATTTACGAAAATCAGCCGGAAAAGGATATCACGGAAGGCGCAAATCCTGATACGGAAGGGCTTATTCCTGTAGCGCTCCCGGGCAAGATTCGTGACCTCTCTGTCGCAGAAAAGAACTACAATGTCTTTGATGCTCAGGGCAAGAAGGTTGGTGCGTTTACGACTCGCGGTGTCGAAGACCTCCATGCGATTACGTCTGGGCTCGTCAAGAATTCTGGCGTGTATATCGTGAAGTCTCAAAACGGCGGCCAAGCTTTCCGCATCACTGTGAAGAAGTAAGAAATAATCGATTGAAGAACTGTCATCGCGAGGCTTCCAACAGCGCCCCGCGATGACTTTTTTTATGCCCTCGTCCAAGCGCTGCGTCATTTGTCATCCTGAGCGAAGCGTAAGCGGAGTCGAAGGATCCAGTGATTTTTTAATAGAAAATGCATTGATAAAAAATCAATGAGAAGAATTCCAAACCTATATGAAATCCCCTCTCCGAGGGGTATTTTTTATAAGCAGGATCTAGTGATTTTTTATGGTGTTGTTTTGGGTTAATGGAGAACACTATGTTTAGAACAAAGAAATCTTTAGCAAGCCGAATCCTTGGCTCTGCGGCATTAGTTTGTGCCGTAGCCTTTTCGAATGTCGCCGCGACAACGGACAATCCGCTTACGCTTTGGTACAATAGTGATGCCGGTACCGAATTCACGAATGCGCTCCCGATTGGTAACGGCTACATGGGTGGCCTCATCTACGGTGGTGTCGAAAAGGATTACATCGGCCTCAACGAAAGTACAGTTTGGTCAGGTGGCCCGGGCGATAACAACAAGCAGGGGGCGGCAAGCCATTTGAAAGATGCCCGTGACGCCTTATGGCGTGGCGACTATCGCACAGCGGAATCCATCGTGTCTAATTACATGATTGGTCCGGGTCCAGCAAGTTTCCAGCCGGTGGGCGACTTGATTATTTCTACTTCGCACAAGGGGTCCACGAATTACCGCCGTGAACTCGATCTTAAAACGGCTATCGCAAAGACAACGTACACGCATAGCGGCGTGAACCATACGCGTGAATATTTCGCAAGCTATCCCGATCACGTGATTGTCGTGCATCTCTCTGCCGATAAGGATGGCTCCGTAAGCTTTGGTGCAACGATGACGACTCCGCATCGCAATAACCGCATGACCTCCAGCGGCAACACGCTCATTTACGATGTCACGGTCAACTCCATCAAGTTCCAAAATCGCTTGACTGTTGTTACCGATGGCGGCAAGGTCAGCGTCGTAAACGGCAACATCAATGTCGAAGGTGCCAACAGCGCAACGCTTATCCTCACGACCGCTACAAACTTCAAGTCTTATAACGATGTGAGTGGCGATCCGGGTGCTATCGCATCCGAAATCATGTCGAAGGTTGCAAAGAAGTCCTATGAAGATTTGCTTGCAGCACATCTCAAGGATTACCAGACGATTTTCAACCGCGTCAAGCTGGACCTCGGTACGGCGGACAAGAGCGCAGGCGATATCACCTCTACCCGCGTCAAGAATTTCAATTCCACGAACGACCCGTCTCTCGTAGAACTTCATTACCAATATGGCCGTTACTTGCTCATCGCAAGTTCTCGGAAGGGTGGCCAGCCGGCCAACTTGCAGGGCATCTGGAATAAGGACACGAACCCGATTTGGGGCAGTAAGTACACCACCAACATCAACCTCGAAATGAACTACTGGCCGGCAGAATCCGGCAACCTCGAAGAATGCGTTTGGCCGCTCATTGACAAGATCAAGTCTATGGTCCCACAGGGCGAAAAGACCGCTAAGGTGCACTGGGGCGTTGACGAAGGCTGGGTGGAACACCACAATACCGACCTTTGGAACCGTTCTGCTCCGATTGATGGCGCTTGGGGCCTTTGGCCGAGTGGCGCGGGCTGGCTTAGTACGCACCTTTGGGAACACTTCCTCTACAATCCGACCGATAAGGAATACCTCAAGGATGTTTACCCGACAATGAAAGGTGCTGCGCTTTTTTTCGTGAACAGCCTCGTCGAAGAACCGACCACGGGCAACAAGTACTTGGTGACGGCTCCGAGCGATTCCCCTGAAAACGACCACGGCGGATACAACGTCTGCTTTGGCCCGACGATGGACAACCAGATTATCCGCGATGTGCTGAACTACACGATTGAAGCTTCCAAGATCCTTGGCGTTGATGAAGATGTGCGTACCAAGATGGAAGCGACCGTCAAGCGCCTCCCGCCGACAAAGACGGGTAAGTACGGACAAATTACGGAATGGCTCCAGGACTGGGACGATCCCAACAATAAAAACCGCCACATTTCTCACTTGTATGGCCTTTTCCCGAGCGCTCAGATTACGCCGGAAGAAACTCCGGACTTGATCAAGGGCGCGGGCATCACGCTGGAACAGCGCGGCGACGATGCTACCGGTTGGTCTCTCGCTTGGAAGATTAACTTCTGGGCCCGTATGCACGATGGCGATCACGCTTACAGAATGATCCGTATGCTTCTCACGCCGAGCAAGACTTACAACAACTTGTTCGATGCCCATCCGCCGTTCCAAATTGATGGTAACTTTGGTGCAGTCTCCGGCGTGAACGAAATGCTCATGCAGAGCCACAACAACAGAATCAACCTTCTTCCGGCACTTCCGTCGCAGTGGGCGAACGGTTCCGTGAAGGGTATTCGCGCTCGTGGCGGTTTCGAAATCGATTCCATGGCATGGAAGGGCGGCAAGCTCACGTATGTGGCTATCAAGTCTCTCGTAGGTAGCACATTGAATGTTGTGTCCGGTTCTAACAAGTTCTCGACCGCAACGGTTGCAGGCAAGGTCTACGAATTCGACGGTAATCTGAAGGTGACAAACGCTCCGTTTGACCCGCTCGATATCCCGGCGAAAATTGAAGCTGAAAACTACGTGGCTATGGACGGTGTGCAGATTGAAGAAGATTCTCTTGGCACACCGAACATCGGCTGGATCAATGATGGTGACTGGACGCAGTACTATGTGAATGTGGCAACTGCTGGCAGCTATGTCTTGACGAGCCGCCTTGCAACGGGTTCCGAAAAGGAAAGCGTCATCACGGTCACGGATTCTACAGGCAAGATTCTCGGTACGCTCTCAGTTGACCCGGCAAAGTCTAAAGGATGGAACGACTGGTACGAAACCTCGACAAAGATCACGCTCCCGGCAGGCAAGCAAAAGCTCACGTTCACGTACACCGGCGAAGACACTTACCTCTGCAATGTAGACTGGTACAATCTTGAAGCTGACCCGACATCAATTTCTATGCCTGCTGTGTATGGCTCTTCGCTCTCCGTAAGTCGCGTTCCTTACTCTCACGCATCTATTGCGTTGATGGTCAATGCTCCGGCAAGTGATTATGTTGTCCATCTTATGAGTGTCAACGGCAAGTTCATCGGCTCGCAACGCGGTCACGGCGAAGGTCTTGCCGAATTCGGCAAGAGCGCACCTCTTGCTCCAGGCATGTACTTTGCCATCATCAAGAGCGGCTCCCAGCAAAAGACCATGAAACTCTCCGTCCATTAACTCCTTTGTCATCCTGAGCGGAGCGAAGGACCCAGTTAAGTCTCGATATCACATTTTCACCCTCACTCACAAGGCCCTGAATCCTCGCGGTTCGGGGCTTTTTCGTGTTATGTCTCCCCTGATTTATTCCGGGGTCGCCATACACACTCGCAATTACAGATTCTTCCTATTGATAAATTGACAAAACAACTTGCATCTCCTCATGCGCCATCCCGCTCCCCATAGAATACTTTTATAAGTGGGTTAGTAGAACGATTAAAAAAGGATGCTATTATGAAAACGTTAGGAGTTCTTGGTTTATCTTTTTTTCTTTGCGCAAACTCATTCGCTGTTACAAGCCAGTTCCGCGGTGTCAACTGGGCGGATAAGCGCGACAACTTCGTCTCGGATGTTTTGGTACTTTCGGGCTTAAGCCTTTCCGACAATCATGAATCGGCTTATGCCATTGCCGACCGTATTGTCGGGCAGTTCCAGGAAGTGCTTGGTACAAACAGTGTGCGCATGCCGGTGAACGAACCGACCATTCTTAAAGCTTTTGACATGTATTCGGGTGCTTTGGATGCTGCTCTTGAACATGGTCGAGTGGCTATGGGCTACTGGGGCCCTGCGCAGCCTGCGGGCCCCAAAAACATGGACGATTGGTGGAAAATGTGGGCGAAACTCGTCGAAACATACGGCGACCATCCGAACGCCTACTTTGAAATTTTCAACGAACCGCACATGTATAACAAGACGGACCTTCGCAATCTCTATGCGGATTGGCTCAAGAAATTCCCGAATGTCCCGCGCGACCACATTTTGCTCGATGGCTCCGGCCTCGCTTGGAACGTTCCGGACATCGCTGACGACCCGCGCTTTGAAGGCTGCCTCTTTGCCGTTCACGAATACACGTTCTGGAACATGAGCATCACTACCGAACAGGGTTGGAAAAACAGCTTCAAGGGCAAGGTGGGCAAGTACATTGACCGCACCGTCTGCACGGAATGGGGTGGCGCCATGTCTCCGGGCGAAAAGAACGGCGTACATTACGATTATCAAGATTACAACAAGGCTCCCACCAACTACTTCACCGCTTACATCCGCGGCATGTCCGACCAGCTTCGCGAATGGGAAATGGGCAGCTTCTACTGGCCGGGCCTCCGTGATGGCGACTGGTACAGCATGACCAAGCGCAGTGGGGAAGGCGTAAACACCAAGCTCCAGATAGTGAACCAGTCCGGTGTGGACCGCATGCAAATGGCTTGGGCCGATACCGTCGAGACGGACCCGCTTAAGCAAGATCCGTTCGGAGGTTTTGACGCTGACGGAGCCGCCATTGCTGGCAAGGCTGTTTCGCTCCCTGGCAAAATTGAAGCCGAAAATTACGACCTCGGCGGTAGCCGCGTCTCGTTCTACGACAAGTCTTCCGCAAACGAAGGCGGCTTCTACCGCAAGGACGCCGTGGACATTGTTGTTCTTGATTCCGCAGACCTCTCGAAGGGCTATGCTTTAGGCTACACGCAGGATGGCGAATGGCTCGAATACACCGTGAATGTTGCAAAAACATCGAAATTCACCGTCGAACTGCAAATGGCGACTGCTTCCGAAAAGGCGGGTGTGCAACTCTATATCGACAACAAGGCCGTTTCCGACAGCATCATCGCAAAACAGGGCGAGGATTGGTCCACTTATACCGCTGTGCAAGCCCAATTGGGTGAAATTGCTGCCGGAGAACACGTCCTCAAGATGCAAATTGTGGGCAATTACGTGAATATCGACAATATTCGCTTCTGCGAAGGTGAAAAATGCGAAGAAACGGTCGGAATCCGCGCAAATCGCGCTTCCTCCGTGCGCACTCTCGAAAACTCCTCCCCGCGCCTCCGCATCCAAAACAACAAGCTTTTCGTCGAGAAAAACGGCCGCCACTTCGACCTCACCGGCCACCGCATCAGGTAAGCATTGTCATGTCCGCCGAAGCCTGTCATGCCCGACTTGATCGGGCATCTCCATTACGAATATTCCGTTATGGATTTTTTATCAATGATAAGTATTTGCGTTTTTTGAGCATTTTTCAAAAAAGAGGATAAGTTTAGAATGGTTATGGGTATTAACCGTGTATGAGGATTAGGTATATGAGAAAACTTTCTCTCTCTTTGGCTGCAGTAGCCGTTGCTGGTTTTGTCTCCGTTGCTAACGCCGCCCTTGCCGATGGCGGTGCTAAATTCTTAGGCAACATCACGACGGGCGGCCAGATCCGTAGCGACTTTGCTCAATATTGGAACCAGATTACACCCGAAAACGGCTGTAAGTGGGGTTCCATCCATTCCCTTTCTAATGGCAACAGCGGTACAAGCAAGTTCGCCTGGGACAACTTCGACAAGTGCGAAAGCGCCTACAAGTGGGCCAAGGAAAAACCGGGCGAACGCCACTTCAAGTTCCATGCTCTCGTTTGGGGTTCCCAGTACCCGAACTTCCTCTGCAAAAAGAAAAATCCGGGCATTACCGTAGAACTCACCAAAAAGTACATCACCGAATGGTTCGATGCCGTTGCCGCGAAGTTCCCGGACCTCGAATACATTGACGTGGTGAACGAAGCTATTTGGGCGGGTAACAACTACCACTCTGGTTACGGCAAGCCTGCTGCAGGTGCCGAAGGCCACAGCACCGACGATACCGAATGCGGCGGCTCCTACATTATCGAAGCCCTCGGTGGTGACCGCGTTGTAAATGGCAAGCACCAGTACGACTTTATCACGAATGCCTTCAAAATGGCCCGCGAACGTTGGCCGAAGGCTGTACTTATCTATAATGACTACAACACGCTCTCCTGGCAAATCAACGAAGGTATCGAACTTATCCAGACCATCGTCAAGAATGGCGCTCCGGTCGATGCCTACGGTCAGCAGGCTCACGACTGTAAGGGCATGAGCAAGTCCGATTTCGAAAGCAAGATGACCCGTATCCATAACGAGACGGGCCTCCCGCTCCTCGTTTCGGAATACGATATCGGCGAAGCGGACGATACCAAGCAGAAAAACGATTACGCAAACCAGATTCCGTTCATGTGGGAAACGCCGTGGGTTGCTGGCATTACTATTTGGGGCTACATCAACGGCTCTACCTGGGTCCAGAACACGGGTCTTATCGAAAAGGATGGTCGCAAGCGCGCTTCCATGAACTGGCTCGAAGACTACTTCGCCAAGAACTTGAGCAAGGGTAAGAACGACGTGACCTTCGCTCCGGTTGAACCCGAACCGCAGCTTCCGTTCAAGGGTGAAGCGATTGCCATTCCGGGTAAGGTCGAAGCCGAAGATTTCGATATTCCGGGTGTGGGCGTCAACGAAGACGGTACGAGCAACCAGTCCTACAGCGACGATTCCGAAAATCACGGCGATAGCGATTACCGCAAGGACGATGCTCCGGCTGTTGACCTTTACAACAAGGCTACGGGCGTTATCGTGGGTTACAACCAGACCGACGACTGGCTGGAATATACGGTCAATATTGCGGAAGCTGGCAAATATGTCATGACCGCTTCTGTTGCAGCGGAAAGCGAAAGCGCTTCCTTCTCGCTCTCCATTGATGGCAAGTCCGTTGCCGAAGTTCCGGTTTCGGGTTCTAGCTGGGATGATTACAAGGATGTCACTGCTGAAGTGACCCTCCCGGCGGGCAAGCATATCTTGCGTATGGATGTAACTGCGGAATACTTTGACGTGGACTACTTCAACTTTGAGTTTAAAAATGAAGCTGCAATTCGCACGAATGTCCACATGGCGACTCCTGAACTGGCCGACTACGACGTCTTTGACGTGAACGGGGTGCGCCTCGGTCGCATGAGCGCTTATTCCTTGAGCGAAGCTGTGTCGATGCTCAAGAACTCGAATTCCATCAAGATCCAGGGCGTTTACATGCTCCGCTCCGTCAAGAACGGTGCTGTGAAAACGGTTCGCATTACGCGCTAAAAAGATTCTAATCCATACTCCCCGAACGGGGATCCTTAAATACCCAAAGGCCTTCGAGTTCACCCTCGAAGGTCCTTTTTTTGCGTTAATTACAAAACATTTTTTTTCGGTATAATGCGAGATTTTTGTGTAATTAAATGATTGCTTATTGTCGTTGTGAGAATAAAGCGTCGGCCAAGGTATTGTCTTCGCAGTAGCGTGCAAAACGAGAGTCGCGGGCGACTGCTTGCAGGCGCACATGACCGAGTGAAGCCGCTGACGCCGTAGGCGTCAACTCTGAGCTGGGGCCCCGCCCGCATGACGTACTTTTTGAATAGTAATGGAATTTTAAAAGGTTTTAACTTAAAAAACATGTTTTTGTAAAAAATCCATTATGGACATTTTGTCAATGATAAATTTTGGGCTTTTTGAGGCAATTTCCAAAAACAAGGATATGTTTATAACGGTTGTATGGGACTCTTAACCTATGAGGATGTGGAATATGAAATCAAAATGTTTGAAAGGTTTATTGGCTGCTGCACTTTTGGGTGGTGCAGTCAACTCTTTTGCCGTCGGTTTGGCCGAAAACGCAGCCAAGTTTGTCGGTAATATTACGACTAACGGCCAGGTTCGTTCGGACTTTGGTCAGTATTGGAACCAGATTACGGCTGAAAACGAATGTAAGTGGGCTTCTATCGAAGGCACCCGCGGTAATTACAATTTCTCCGGCTGTAAGCGTGCTTATGACTGGGCCAAGCAGAATGGCGGTCACTTCAAGTTCCATGCTCTCGTGTGGGGTTCCCAGTATCCGAACTGGCTCGGTAACTTGAGCGTTGACGAAACCAAGAAGGCCATTACCTCGTGGTTTGACGCTGTCCAGAAGCAGTTCCCGGATCTCGAAATGATCGACGTGGTGAACGAAGCTATCCGTACTGGCAACAACCAGTATCACTCCGGCTATACCAACACAAAGATTATCCAGGCTCTCGGTGGCGACAACAACGGTGACTACGCCTTCGTGACGACCGCCTTCAAGATGGCTCGTGAACGCTGGCCGAAGGCAATCTTGATTTATAACGACTATAACACGGTGCAGTGGAACAAGGATCAGGGTATTCAGCTTATCCAGACCATCAAGAAGAACGGTGCTCCGGTTGACGCATACGGCTTGCAGGCTCACGACATGATGAGCCAGGGCGGTGGCGCTGGTGGTACCGGTGGTGGCGGCTCCTGCTTGAGCATCAACACCCTTAAGAGTGTGCTCAAGGAAATTTGGGACAAGACTCAGACCCCGATGTTCATTTCTGAATACGATATCGCAAGTACAAACGATAACGTCCAAAAGCAGTGCTACGAAGAACAGATCACGCACTTCATGGAAAATGAACACGTTGCTGGTATCACCATCTGGGGTTACATCTACGGTTCTACCTGGTTGGATTGTAACGGTACTGCAAGAGGCTGCTCCGGCATTATCAAGGACGGCAGGGATCGTGCCGCAATGACCTGGTTGAAGCAGTACTTGGCTTCTAACACGGGTGTGAACACGACGGGTCTCGAAACTGGCATTATCACTCCGGTTGATCCTGAACCGCAGACTCCGTTCAAGGGCGAAGCTCTCGCTGTTCCGGGTAAGATTGAAGTCGAAGACTTCGATATTCCGGGCAAGGGCAAGAACGAAGACGGTACGAGCAATGAATCCTATGGCGACGATTCCGAAAACCATGGCGATTCCGACTACCGCAAGGATACCGGTGCTGACCTTTACAAGAAGGCTACAGGCATTGCTCTCGGCTACAATACGACCGGCGACTGGTACGAATACACCATCAACGTTGCTGAAGCTGGCGACTACACTGCAATCGCTTCTGTCGCAACCGAAGGCACGGGCGCATTCACGCTCTCTCTCGATGGCAAGTCTCTCGCTGAATTCGAAGTCACTGGCACAAGCTACGATGAATTCTCCGACGTGAAGAAAAAAGTCACGCTTCCGGCTGGTAAGCATGTGCTCCGCATGGATGTGACCCAGCAATACTTCGATATCGACTACATCAACTTTGTGAAGGGCGAAGTTTCCGACAATCCGGGTGGTGGCGATGAACCGCCGATTTCCATCAACACTAAGGTCCGCCTGGAATCTCCGGTGCTTGCCGCTTACGACGTGTTTGATGCCAACGGTGTCCGTCTCGGTCGCATGAGGGCTTACTCCATGAGCGATGCCGTTCAGATTCTCAAGAGTTCTAGTGACGTCAAGAACAATGGCATCTACATGCTCCGCTCTGTCCAGAATGGTGCTGTGAAGTCTGTTCGTATCTCTCGCTAATTGAAATCCTAATCCATAACTCCCCTGAACCAAACGGGGGAGCCTTAAATACCCAAAGGCCTTCGAGGTTCCCCCCTCGAAGGTTCTTTTTGTCAAGGATGACGAACTTAATCGTGAAATTGGTGCGTATGTAGGATGATTTGTTTAAAAGAATTCCACATTCCCGTACACGCAAATGAGTTCCGGGTTTTCGGGGTCGCGCCTGTTCCAGCTTTGCTGGACCCTGATTTTGCACGGCCGTTTTTCTCCTTTTACCATCATTTCGCTGTTGAAAGTAAAGGAGTCGTTGTTGAGTTGCGAATCATGCAATAGCTTTACAAATTCATCCCAGTTGTCCCGCCCGAAGATGTTCCAGAAATTGCTGTTGTTCTCGGGTTCAACCATGGTCCTTGGGAAGCTTAACGCCCTTGCGCTTCTAGCATTGAGCTTGAGCACCGAAGGTTCGTAAGTGTATTCGAACGAAATGCCTTTCTGTAACGAGCTGAAGAACTGGCTTTTTTTGCGCTCGATCAGGTACTGCTCGTAAATGATGTTGTCTGAACTGTCATCCGTGCTTTCAAAAATGGACCTGGCGATCTTGGAGAAGTCTGCGTCGCTTAACTGACTCATGCGGCTATCGTTTATTTCGTTTGGCAGTTGGTCGGCGACATCGCTCAGGCATTCCAGAAGTAGCGGATTGAATACGCCGCATTCGTTGTTGCGGATCATCTCGAGCGCCTTTTCGTGAGGGAACGCTTTCTTGTAGCATCGTTCGCTTGTGAGCGCATCGTAAACATCGGCTATGGAAACAACTTGTGCGCTGATGGGAATTTCGTTCCCTTTCAGCCCGTCAGGGTAACCTCGTCCATCCCAGCGCTCGTGATGCCAGCGGCAGATGTCGTAAGCGTACTTCATTAGTGGCTCGTTCTTGAAGTACTGGATGGTGTCGAGCATCTTTGCGCCGTTCATGGAGTGCTGTTTCATGATCTCAAACTCTTCGGGCGTGAGTCTGCCGGGCTTGTTTAAGATCTCATCGGGAATTGTAATTTTGCCGATATCGTGCATCGAAGATGCTGTGGCTATGGTACCGATGTCCTCTTCAGGGATATTGTATTCCTGGGTGCGCTTAAGTAAAGCGCGTAGCAAAAGGTCGGTGATTTTTTTGATGTGCAAAACATGCTGGCCACTTTCTCCGTTACGGAATTCAACGATGTGGCTCAAAATGGAAATCAGCATGTCGCTGTTGCGAGTCCTTTCGTAAATCTTGTCCGTGACAAGTTCCGAAAGCTGCATTTGTTTTACGTAAAGCTTTATGGTGTTGCGGACGCGCGTTTGCACGACCATCTGGTCGAACGGTCGGTAAATAAAATCGGTAACGCCGAGCGAAAACGCTTTTTCGACTTGCGGTGTTGCGGTTTCTGCGGAAATCATGACGACTGGAGTGCCCTTGATCCATCCTTTTTCATTCATGGTCTTGAGAACTTCGAGACCATCACGCCCTGGCATAATCATGTCCAACAGGACAAGCGTAATCTCTTTTGCCTGTTTTTCTAGAATTTCGAGGGCTTCGTCGCCGTCTTTTGCTTCGATGATATCATATTCGTCACAGAGCAGATCCGATAGCACGACTCTGTTCATGGTGTCATCATCGACAATCAAAATTTTTGCGCGTTCGTTGCTCATGATTGAAACACCAATTCTTTATTTTCTCTTCCTTAAGTGACTGTATATTTGTAATTTAAGAAAAATGTAATGAAAAAGGACAGGTTCGCTTGCGAAATTTCAAATTCACCCTTCCATTTGCGGGGAATCTCCCTGTTTTTTCTAAATTTTCCTCGAAATGCCGAAACCAGCAAATTACTTTCCCGCCATAGACGGTCTCCGTCTCCTTGCAAGCCTGAACATTGTCATGCTCCATCTGGGCAGTTCCAACGCCCTCATGTACATGTCCGATTGCAAGTGGGTGATGCCCATCATCTCGGCGCCTGCTTTTGCAGCGGGCATCTTCTATGTGCTGGCCGGGTTCCTTTTTGCAAGCAAGTACAGCGATCCGGATCGCAGCATCCCGGTTATCCCGTTCATGTTCAGCCGCATCGCGAAGCTTTACCGCTTGCACTTCTTCATGACGCTCCTCATGTTCGTCCTGATTGTGTTCAAGATGAGCGGCTACACGCATTTGCCCGCGTTCTCTGAAATTGGCGATTGCGCCTCGGCGGGGCTTGCAAAAATGTTCCACCCGTGGCGGAGCCTGCTCATGCACCTCACGCTTACGTGGTCGATAGTCCCGGATCTCGGTATGAAGCTGAATGAACCGTCCTGGTCCTTGACGAGCTTTTTCCTCTGCTATGCGATTACGCCGTGGTTTAGCCGTTGGCTTATCAAGCAGAACCGCCGTACCCTCTGGATCCTGTTCGGCGGCGTGTTTGTTCCTGGGCTTCTATGGGCTATTGTGTATGGCAAAACGGGTAATTTGTGGTTTGATGGTTTCGATGCCAAGTACCGCTTTTTCCACATGTTTGCGCCGGTGCGCGTCTTTGAATATATCTTCGGCATGGTGCTTTACCGCCTTTACAACGAGGGCGTCTTTGATGTCTTCAAGAAGGACTTTGTGAGCGGATTTGCGCAGGCGCTTCTGCTCCTTGCTCTTTACGGAAGCCTATTCCTCATGCGCCCGGATATGAATCCTGGATATAATTACTTTATCCATCATAGCCTTCCGATTTTCATTTATGGCATGTTCGTGGTGAGTCTCCTTTCGGGCAAGGGCTTCTTGGCCAAATTCTTCTGCATTCCGCTGGTGCGCCATATTGGTCGCGCTTCGTTCTATCCGTACTTGATCCACCTGCCCATTATTACGTTTGCATGGGGCATATGCAACCTGAACCGCCCGAAGAATACCATCCTTTTACTGCTGTTCATCTATACGGTCAGCACACTTTACATGGAATTTAAAGTCTGGCGCCGCAAGAAGGCGAAAGCGGCAAAGGCAGCTCTTCGCTAGTTTTGAGTTCTAAGTTACTAGTTACTAGGCTTTTTTCGCTAAAATCTCTAGTAACTATAAACTAGTAACTAGTAACTCATGCTAAAATTCAAGACTTTATTCGTTTTTCCGAAAACATGTCCCGAAAATAAGTGTATTTTATATCAAGGGACTACCGCTAGCGGTTGTTGGAAGGGATATCTTGTCGGAGGAGCTGCAAACCATGAACTGTCTTCAATCGTCAGAATTGACTCGTGCGATTCTGTCTAGTGCAGGTATTGGCTTGTGGATGATCGAACTTGATGAAGGTAAACCGCCCCGAATGTATGCGGACAAGGCCCTCCTCCTGACTCTAGGACTCCCTGAAGAAACGCTCCCCGAAGACCTCTACAATCTGTGGTGCAATAATGTAGACCTTTCTTATTATGAAGGGTTTGCCGAATTTGTGGACCAGATGACTCGCGGCTCGATGTCGGAGGTGGAATACGCTTGGAACCACCAGTCGCGGGGTGTCATCTTTTTGAAAAACTACGGTGGGCGCAATAACGAGTACACGCGAGGAGTGCGTCTCGAAGGCTGCAGCATGGAAGTGACTGAACAAGTCGAGTTCAAGATGCATTTGCGTGAACTTGATCAGTATTCCGATATTGCGAACACGCTAGGCGATGGCTTTGATAGTATTTATTACGTTGATATAAACGACAATTCCTTTATCGAGTTTAACGCTCAGGGTGCTGTAAAAACACTTGATGCCGAAAACTGCAAAAACTTTTTTGAAGGATTGGAACAGATTCTCGAAAAGACGGTCTACAGGGATGACTGGAACGCCGTCAAGGACTTTGTCAATAAAGATCGGATGCTGCATGGCCTAGAAAACGATCGTACCGTTTCGGTTTCTTTTCGTTTCTTCATCGACGGGCAGCTGGTGTTCTATCGCTTGAAGGCCGCAAAGACACCTGATTCTGATAACCATATCGTTGTAACTCTTGAAAACGTAAACGAAGAGGAACTGGCAAAAGCCGAACGAAAGGCTGCGGCTAATCGCGACATGGCTGTTATCTCTGGCTTGTCGGATGACTTTGGCTGTGTGGTGTACGTCGATTACGAAACGCTTTCCGAGGTGCTTTACCGCTTTGATCCGCTCTTTGAAAAACTCGTTCCGGGCTGGTCCAAGATCGATAACTTCGGGAAACGCCTAGATGTCCTTGTGAATACGATTGTTCATCCTGGCGATCGGGAAGCGTTCTGCGCTGCGACCGAACCTTCAAAGGTGCTGGACGCTGTTGAACGCGAACATATTTACTTCGTTAACTTTAGACTGCAAGTTGATGGTGAAGATATTTACTATCAGATAAAGTTTGTTAAGGATGAAAACTCCAAGAACCATGTGATTGCCGGTTTCCATAGTGTCGATGCCGAGACTAAACGCGAAATGGCGAGCCTAGAAAAGGCTGAACTTGCCAATAAGGCAAAGAGTGCGTTCTTGTTCAATATGTCTCATGACATCCGCACACCGCTTAATGCTATGATCGGCTTTACCGACATGGCGGTAAAGAACATTGACGACAAGGCGAAGGCTCTGGATTGCCTTAGCAAGTCAAAGCTTTCGAGTGAACACCTCTTGTCTTTGATCAACGATGTGCTTGACATGTCCCGCATTGAAAGCGGCAAGGTTGAACTGGACTTGAATCCGGTTGATCTGGATGAAAACGGCGAAGACCTTGTCCCGATGCTTAAGTCCTTGGCCGAAAAGAAAAATGTGCATTTTGAATTTAATCGCCACGATATTCAAAATCGATATGTCTATGTTGACTTCCTGCGCATGAATCAGGTGCTTATCAACGTGGTTTCCAATGCTGTGAAGTACACGCCGTCGGGAGGCTCTGTCGTTGTCGATATTAGCCAGGTCCCGTCACAGCGCGAAGGCTATGGCCTGTATCAATTTGTTATTAAGGATACGGGTATCGGCATGAGTCCAGAATACCAGCAGCATCTTTTTGATGAATTTTCCCGGGAAAGGACATCGACTGTTAGTAAGCAACAGGGGACGGGTCTTGGACTTGCCATTACCAAGCGCATTGTCGATATGATGGAAGGTTCTATTGATGTCGAAAGCAAGGTCGGGGTGGGGTCCTCGTTTACGATTCGCATCCCGATGCGCATTCAGGAAAATCCTGAAGCTGTCGAGCAGATGCGCTTTGCCCATTCCGAACAGGAGTCGGTTTCATTTGAAGGCTTTAGAGTTCTTGTTGTCGAGGATAATGAATTGAACCTCGAAATTTCCAAGGACATTCTTGAGAGCGCAGGCGTTATCGTCGAATCTGCATCGGACGGTTCCGTTGCCGTGGAATGCCTAAGAGAAAAAGGCCCCGACTATTATGATTGCATCTTGATGGATATTCAAATGCCTGTGATGGATGGTTTCGAGGCGACCCGTGCAATCCGTAAAATGTTCCCGGACAAGCGTGTTCCGATTATCGCCCTTTCGGCAAACGCCTTCGATGAAGACCGCCGCAAATCCCTTGAAGCGGGTATGGACGGCCACTTGGCAAAACCCGTCGTCATTGCACAACTCGAAGACGCGTTGAAGAAGTATCTTCGGCACTGAGACGAAAGACGAGAGACTAGAGACGAGAGATTTATAATCGTGCCGAAGGCATCGATAAAATTGATTTTGTTTTTTAAATTCTTTCGTCTCTCGTCTAAATTATTCCAACTGCTTAATGCCTTCCACGACGGCGTTGTAGTCTGCTTCGACTTTTTCCAGGAGCGTCTGGGAGTTTGCCGTAAACGCTTCCGGGCGTAAGTCTTCGGTGAGTTCGCTGCTTGATGCCGAGAGCTTGTTCAGCCCGAGATTCGCGGCAACGCCTTTAAGCGTGTGCGCTGAACGGAATGCTGTCTTTGCGTCGTTATTTGCAAATGCTTCCTTGAGTTCGCTAAAGCTGGGATCGTTCAAAAAGAGACCTAAATATTTGGCAACGCGAGATTCCATGCGAAGACGTTCAAGAACTTCGTCCAGAGATTCGCCGAGAGAGCTGTAAAATTCAGAGAGTGTCATAAATCTATCCTTAGTTATTTTACTACGTCGATGTGTCCATAAACGGAGGTGAGTTCAGGATCCTTGTTCTGGCTTTTGGCCCAGATTTGGAGAACCTTGACATTGCAGGGGGTGCTCTTTCCGTCTATGTTGAAAGCTTGTTTAAGAAGGAACGGTTTATCCTTTGGCGTTGATTTGCGCTGCAAGATTTTTTTGATTTTTTCCAGATTCTCGGCAACAGCGTCGCCCTGCGTGTCGAGACTTGGTTTGTAGTCGTCAACGATAGTCCGGGGCAGTCCGAGCATTTTCGATGCTTTCGAAGAAAGCTTCATTACTTTAGGGGTATAGGAATATTCAAAGAGCATTCCGTCTATCGTAGATTCAAAGAAGTGGCTTTTTTTGCGCTCGTTGATAAACTGCCTAAATGCCTGGTTGTAAATCGGGTGCTTCGGGTTGTTCATCATGGCGTCGGCAATGTAGAAAAAGTCCTTGTCTGCCTGCTTGCTCCAGTCGAATGTCTGCAAGGCGGTTATAAGTTTATCTGCGATGGCGTCGAAGCATTCGATCAGGATTGGGTTGAATACGCCGCATTCGTTGTTGTGGATCATCTCGAGGGCCTTCTCGTGCGTGAAAGCTCGCTTGTAGCAGCGTTCGCTTGTAAGTGCGTCGTAGACGTCTGCGATGGAAACAATTTGCGCGGCGATTGGAATTTCGTCGCCCTTGAGGCCGTCAGGGTAGCCGCGACCGTCGAAACGTTCATGGTGCCAGCGGCAGATTTCGTAGGCGTACTTCATTAAGCGTTCGTCTTTCCCGATGGGCACCGCGTTTAGCATCTGGGCGCAATTGATGGTATGCCCCTTCATGATATTGAACTCTTCGGGAGTGAGCTTGCCCGGTTTGTTCAGAATCTCATCTGGAATGGTGATTTTCCCGATGTCGTGCATGGACGATGCCGTGCAAATGACGCCGATGTCGTTTTTGCTGATATTGTATTTGTTCGTGCGGCGCATCAGTTCCCGCAGGAGCATTTCGGTGATGGTGTTGATGTGTAGCACGTGCATTCCGCTTTCGCCGTTGCGGAATTCCACGATATGGCTCAGCATGGTGACCATCATGCTGTTGTTGCGGGTCTTTTCGTAAATCTGGTTTAAGACGAGATCGGAGAGGCTCTTTTGCTTCTTGTAAAGACGGATGGTGTTGTTTACCCGGTTCTTGAGGACCATCTCGTCGAACGGACGCCCGATAAAATCTGTAACGCCGAGCGTGTATGCCCCTTCGACTAGCGTGTGGGCTGTTTCGGCAGAAATCATGATGACGGGGATTTCGTTGATCCAGCCGTTTTTGTTCATGATGTCTAGGACTTCCATGCCGTCTTTTTCGGGCATCACCATATCGAGGAGCACGAGCGAAATTTCAGAAGTCTTCTCGCGCAGGAGCATTAATGCTTCGTTTCCGTTTTCGGCTTCGATAATATCGTATTTGTCGCTAAGTATGTCGGATAACAGGGCTCTGTTCATAGCCACATCGTCAACAACCAAAATAAGAGGGCGTTTTTCTTCCATAACGCATTCCTTTCAAACCCAAATACAATACATATTAAATGTATATAATTTTACAAACTGAGCGTAAGAAAAATGTAACTTCGGTTGGTTTGTTGATCGTTTTTCTAAAGTACATCCTGTGCTAAAATGTTCAATATTGCCTTTTTTATAAAAATTGTATATATATTGTAATATAAATATAAGAAAAGCTTGCCGGATGGTTGCCTATGTGTGCAAAGGTCTTATATGCTTTATTGTTGCTGCTGCTAGGGGAACATGCCTTTGCTGGTCCACGTACTGTAAAAGTGGGCTTTTTCGCTAATGCCGGCTATCATGAAATATCGGAGAATGGCGAAAAAGGCGGATATGGGTATGATTTGCTTCGCCAGATGTCCCGCTACGCAAATTTGAACTTTGAACTTGTCGGCTACGAGAAAAAATGGGACGACATGGTAAAGATGCTTGACCGTGGAGAGATAGATTTGGTATCTCCAGCGGATCGGACGCAGAATCTTGAAAACCTATTTGCATATTCGCTGCCTATTGGGCGAAATTCGAGTTGCTTCATTGTGCGCAAATCGGATTCGGTATTGCTTGCAGAAATAAACTATGCGATTCTGCAGATGGATTTAACGGAACCCAATTGGCGAAATCGGCTGTACAGCAAATATTATGGCGACAGTATATTGGATTTGTCGGTATTTAGCGAGCGTGAACGTCTGTTTTTGCAGGATTTCCTTAGCAAAGACAAAGTGGTTCGTGTGACGGTCCGGAATGCGGTGTTTCCTTATGCGTACATGGACAAGAATGTTCCCAGAGGAATCTTGCTGGATATCTTTGCCGAAATAGTGCGGCATTCGGGGCTGAAATATGAATTTGTCATGACTTACGACGAGACTAAGCCGCTTGTTGTTCTCGATGGTCGCTATGGTATGGCTGGTGGTGATGATTCGTGGGTGTTTACTCCGCCGTATTTTTATAATCAGCTGGTCGAAGGCAGTGATAGCCTGCTGCTTGGAATGCGTATCGCTGTGCCGCGTACGTTTCCGCGTGAACTGGCTTCCATCTTGACGAAAGGGATCCAGGATCTTTCGCCCAAGATTGTCCGCGCTAAGATCACGAAATATGCGGGCTTTCGTACACCTAGCTATTCCGGGGAACTGGTGCGGGAGCAGTCACGCCTTGCGACCGTATTCGGCGTAATCTTTTGCTCTATAGGCTTTGTCCTGATTGCGTCGCTTGTGTGGCTTGCTTTCCGTCGAAAACTGAAAAACCGCCAGGATGAACTCGACTACAAGTTGCGTGAAGCCAATGCTTTTGCTGCCGAGGCTAAAGAGGCGAAATCTAAGTTCTTGCTGAATATGAGCCATGATATCCGTACGCCGATGAATGCAATTATGGGCTATACGGAACGTGCGGAACGCCATATTGAAAGTCGCGAAGGTGTGTTGGATGCTCTAAAGAAAATCCGCATGTCGGGTGGATATCTGCTTCAATTGATCGAAGAAGTTCTTGATATGGCAAAAATTGAGTCTGGACAGATTGTGCAAAAGGAACGGATGGTGAATCTGCCCTCCTGCATGACGGAACTTTGTGGATCATACAAGACGTTGATGAAACAAAAGAATATTTCATTCATTTGCGACTTTTCGAATGTTAAGAATAAATTTGTTGTCGCCAATGTAAACAGTCTTCGTCAGATTCTGGGGAACATCTTGTCCAATGCGCAAAAGTTTACGACGTATGGCGGGCGTGTCGTTTTTACAATAGAGGAACTCCCTTGTCAGGTCGATGGTTTTGCTGTTTTCCGTTTTGATATTAGCGATAATGGTCTTGGAATGTCCAAGGAATTTCTGGAACGTGTTTACGACGAGTTTGCCCGTGAACAGTCTTCGACCCAGAGCGGTGTTCAGGGAACAGGTCTTGGAATGTCCATTGTGAAGCGGCTTGTCGATATGATGGGTGCCGAAATCGATATCCAAAGTGAAGTTGGATTGGGAACGACTGTATGCCTGCGGACGCAATTCAAGATAGCGACAGAAAGTGATGTCGTTATTGATGGTGGTGAAGAGATTTCTCTTGAAAATAGCGAAATTTTAAAGGGCAAGCGCGTGTTGCTGGTCGAGGATAACGAGTTCAACCGGGAAGTCGCGCAGGATTTCCTGAACGATGCCGAAATGATTGTTGAAATAGCGGAAAATGGGCTTGAGGCCGTGTCGAAAGTCCGTGAACATTCGCCAGGCTATTATGACTGCATCTTGATGGATATCCAGATGCCGGTGATGGATGGCTATGAAGCGACTCGGGCCATTCGGAAAATGCATCCCCAGGTCAGGATTCCGATTATCGCGCTGTCGGCAAATGCTTTTGAAGAAGATCGTCAGAAGTCTCTGGCCGCTGGTATGGATGACCATTTGACAAAACCTTTTGTTGTTGCAAAGGTTCTTAGGACAATGAGTTCCTTAATACAGAGAAATGTAAACGTAAATTAGCAAATACGAACATTTCGAGAACACTTTAAGTGTGATTTGGCGCATTATGTCAATCCTTTTACAAAAGAAGGGTTGATTTTCGTTATGCATTCAAACTATCTTTTACGGTGGATGGGTGAAATCTTTTTTTAAAGGAATTCATATGAAAAAATTGGCGAAAGTTATGTTTGGCGTTGCTGCAGCAGCTGCAGTGACGGCTTCTGCTGGACAGTTCCCGTTCCCGCAGAACATGAAATACCCGCACGGCACAATTATTGATTATGCCGATACGAAGGTGATCAAGGATCATTATGACCTGTGGAAGCAGGCTTGGTACAAGGCTGACAAGGGCTGGGTCCTTGCTCCGGAAGGTGATTGCTCTACTGTTTCCGAAGCTATTGCTTACGGTATGTTGATTACCGTCTACATGGACGATCAAGAAGTTTTCAAGAAACTTTATAACACTTGGACAAGCAACAGCGCTGGTTCCAATGGTGGTATGAACTGGCGTATCGGTTGCAGCGGCGGTACAGGTACAGCTTCTGACGCTGACTTCGATGCCGCTCTCGCTCTCGTGATGGCTTCCAAGCAGTGGAACAACGATTCTTACCTCACTGCTGGTAAGTCCCTCATTTCTTGGATTGCTTCCAACGATATTGCTAGCAACAAGATTAAGCCGGGTAACCAGTGGAATGACGGTTTCAACCCGAGCTATTCAACGACTGCCAACTTCCAGCTTTTCCAGGATGTTGCCGGCGGTTCCTGGTCTAGCGTTATCTCCCAGGCATATACCGACTTGAACGCTTGCCAGGATGCTACGACCGGTCTTGTTCCGGACTGGTGCGACTGGAACTCTCACAAGCCGATTTTGACGGCTGCAGCTGTTTCTAACGATATCGGTTTCTACGATGACGCTGCCCGTACTCCGTGGCGTATGGCATGGGCTTACTATTGGTATGGTGATACCAAGGCACAGGCTTTCAATAAGAAGGTCGTGAACTGGCTTATCCCGACGACTCGTACTGCTAGTGGCGTGAACTCCGGTTATGCCTATACTGGTGGAAAGTACATTGCTGATGAAAGTAGCACCCGTAACTTTGTTTCTTCTACGTTCTCCGGCGGTCTTGGCCTTGCTGCATCTTCTATTGAAAGCGACGATGCAAAGGCCTATCTCAGCACCGTTTACAAGGTCCTTAAGGAAAAGAAGAGCTGCGCAACTGTTACTGGCTGCGGCGAATCTGTGACGGGTGAAAAGTACTATCCGGCTACCTTGAACATGCTTTACCTCCTCCTCGTGACGGGTAACATGCCTAACCTCTACAATACCACTGGTTTCACTCCGTTCACACCGGACCCGACCAAGGCTCCGTCCATCAAGGAAGGTGATGGCGTTCAGCAGGCCTACGGTGATACGACTGTTGGCATTACGGGCCTCTGGAACTGGGGTGCATACCATGACAAGCTCGGCATCGGCACCAAGATGGTTCCGGATTCTGGCTCTTCTCCGCTCTACAAGTTGGACGATGGCTCTATCATTGCTCGCGCTTCCATGGAAATCGGTCCGGAACCGGAATGGACTGAAGAAAAGGCTAAGGCCGGTCTCCTCAAGTATCCGTCTGCTGGTATTGCAGTTTCCTTCAAGAAAGATGAATGCAAGGAATCGAAGACTTGCGGCGTGAACTTCAACACTCTCGGTATCAAGTATGTCCGTGTTACGGCAAAGACCAGTGGCCCGATCCGCTTTGCAGTATTGAATGACAAGACTGCTGAAGCTGGTGCAGAACCGGGTATCTACGTGGATCCGACTGGAGACTATACTGCAGTGACCTACGATATGACTCCGACGGAACTTGGCTTTAAGGGCTTCCTTGATGGTAACAACTTTGGTGGCCTTTTGGATTGGGTTAATAGAGATAAGGCTCCGGAAGGCTCTGAAATCGTCACCTGCATTACTGGCTTCAAGTGGGAAGTCAAGGATGCTCAGGGCGGTATCGGTGAAATCTCCATCAAGGCTGTTGAATTCCTCGATGAATCCCAGCAGGCTATTGATCCGGTCAAGCTCACTGGCATCAAGATCGATGATAAGGTTGGCCTCTACAAGGTCTCCATGGTTCCGACCTTCAGCGTCCGCGCAAACGGCATGCAGCTCGAAATCAACGGTGCTAAGGCTGGTAACGTGTTCGCTGTCTACAACATGCAGGGCAAGGCAATTGCCGGTGGCATGCTGATGAGCAGCAACTTGACGGTTAACGTTCCGGCTACGGGTTCCTACATCGTTCGCGTCGGTTCCGAAATGAACCGTGTCAACGTGAAGTAATTCAAATTTGAATTCCTAAAAAAGCGAAAAGCCGAGGCGAAAGCCCCGGCTTTTTGCGTATAGTTTAAAAAAAGTGATCTTCTTTCTGATTGTCAAGCCCCGCTTCGACGGGGCTTCTTCCTCTCCGTCATCCTGGCAGAGCCTGCCCTGAGCGCAGTCGAAGGGTGCCGGGGGCGCCTTACACAATTCTTTTCACATTGTCATCCCGGCCTGTCATCCTGAGGGCTTAAGCCCGAAGGATCCAGTTATTTCTTGTATTTTCGTTAGGTCAAGAAGGCTATCGATGAACTTTTTTGATTAAAGGCGCTTGTCCGTTCGCTTCGGCCCGGATAATGTACGTGCCTTTTGGAAATTTTGCAGGTACTTCAAAGCCGTTGACATTCCCAAGGTCGTTGCCGTTCAGGTCAAAAAGCGTGTACTTAGTGTTGCTTGGAAAATTTGCAAGCGGTCGTGTTGCGGACCCCGGAAGTGACGTTGCCGAATCAGGATTCTCGCCTGGTTTTGGCTTTCGGACCTTGAGGCTCTTTTCTGTGAATTCGATAACATAACTGCCGTCGCTTTCGCGCTTGATGGCCTTGCCACCCTGTTCAACAATTGCGTTTTCTCCAACGCTTTGGGTGTCTATGTTGACGCGGAGCGGAACGCTTGCTGGCATGTATTCACTTGGGATTTCCCATTCTACAGTAAAACCGTCGTCTGTTGCGGATTCTTTTGCTGAATCGACGATAAAATGTGCGCGGTAATAGGCGCCTACAGTGCCGAACGGTGCGACCCAAAGCTTGTTTTCGATAGCGTGTTTGAATTGCTTTTCGATATCCACTGGGTCGATGGCGTAATCGTCGCCCTTGTCATCTGTGACGCCGTGATTCAAAACGACAAGCCAGGAACCGCCTTTCACTTGAACGTCCCACGGGTTTGCTCCTTCGAAGTTGCCGATAAATGCCGCTGTATCAAGCGACGAAAGCATCTCGTCTACGGAAGCGCCAGAACGTGTCCAGATTTTGGCCTTGAGACTTAGCCAGTCCGGTTCGGTATCCCATTCGTTACGGCCATGCCAGCCACAGTCGCGGTTGATGAAATGGTGCTTGGCAATGAAACCTTTGACATTGTCGTTGTCTTCGCAGAAAGGAGTGGCAAACGAAATGACGCGGATATTTGCCCCGTTATCGGCGATTGTCTTTTCGATTTTTTCGGCAAACTGGATGATTTCTTTTTCCAATTCGCTGTTGTCGCTGATCGAAGTCAGGTGGCCGTGCGATTCTGTATGGTTGCCCATTTCGTGCCCTGCGTTTGCAAGTGCGGCGAACCCATCTGCGCTTTTTCTAAAGCCGTCTCCCATGCTTGTGAGGAAGAACGTGACATGTACATCTGGCAGCTTGTCTAGCACGGGCTTTAGATTTTGTACCTGGTTTTCCAGTGCATCGTCAAAGGTGAAACTTACGGCTCCGACATGGCCGTTCCAGGGAATAGTCTTGATGGGGGTTGCCATGGTGTAGCCTGCAAGTCCAAAAGCGAGTGCTAATATTTTGTAATTCATAATCCTAATCCAACAACAATCAAAATAGTTATATAAGGAAAGGTCCCGGAAAATCCGAGACCTTCGATGGGTTGATTTATAGCGATTCTTGTGATTACATGGCTTCGAGCTTCTTGCCCTTTGTTTCGTTCACCAGCTTGGCGACGAAAATAAAGCTCAATGCTGCGAAGGCTGTGTAGATCAAGTATGTCGGGCCGATGCCGATGCCGTCTTTACCGACGAGAACCGGGAAGGACCAGCTGACCAGGAAGTTAGCGCCCCACTGTGCAAGACCGCAAACGGAGATGGCGACTGCACGGATACGGTTGTTGAACATTTCTCCGAGCATCACCCACATCACCGGGCCCCAAGTTGCAGCGAAGAATGCAACGTAGAAGTTTGCAGCGAGGAGTGCCAGGATGCCGCTAGAACCGACGAGGTTACCGCTTGCGTCAGAACCGAAGAGGAAGCAGCAGGCGAGTGTGCCAAGAGTTACGGCCATGCCCGCAGAACCGATGAGCAAAAGCGGCTTACGTCCAATCTTGTCGATGAGGAGAATAGCGGCGATAGTCATGGTCAAGTTGATAGCACTGGAAATCACGCTTGTAAGGAAGGCGTCGCTTTCACCGAAGCCGACACTCTGCCAAAGCATGGAACCATAGTAGAAGATCACGTTGATACCCACGAGCTGTTGGAGGATAGCAAGTCCGAGACCTGCCCAGACAATCGGGGCGATGCGCTTCTTGCCGGCGATTGTTTCGAGGAGGTCGGCGAGCTTGGCCGGCTTGTGGGTCTTGAAGGATTCTTCAATTTCCTGGGCCTTTTCATCGATACCAGTCGTTGCTATCAAGGAAAGAACCTGTTTTGCTTCTGCCATGCGGCCCTTGCTTACGAGGTAGCGCGGAGATTCCGGAAGCTGCCAGGCGGCGACACCGTAGAGGAATGCCGGTACGGCTTCGACCCAGAACATCACCTTCCATGCTTCAACGCCCATAATCAGGTTGCTTGCGGAACCTGCAATAAGGACTGTGATGTAATTGGAAAGCAGGGCTACGAAAATACCGATAACGATGGCGAACTGCTGCATGGATCCGAGACGCCCACGCAAATGCGCCGGGGAGGTTTCGGCAATGTAAATCGGGGCGATAATGGATGCCACACCGATACCGATACCGCCGATGACGCGCCAAGCGATGAAGTCGTAGATGGTGAACGGAAGGCCAGAACCGATTGCACTGATAAAGAAAAGGACGGACGCTGCGAGCATGCAACGTACACGTCCAAACTTATCTGCCAAGCGGCCGGCGAAATATGCACCGACGGCTGCGCCGATCAAAGCGAGAGAAACCGCAAGACCAAGCTGCATATCGTTACAGTTGAAATAGCCCTTGAGGGCTACGTTGGCGCCGTTGATCACGGACGAGTCAAAACCGAATAGGAACCCTCCGATGGCGGCGGAAAGGGTTATCATGATGACATGTCCAACTTTGTAATTGTCTTCTACTGCCATTTTCGTACCTCTGTTTTTTGTTTTTTTAATGGATTAGCCGCTAATATAGCTATCAAGAAATTGTAAATTCAAGGTTTACAATTGATCTCGATAGTCCAAAAAGGACTAACGGTTTTCTTACATAAGTCGAAAGTTGTGGCTTCACTGCTCCCGTCCTATTTGTAATTAGATATATATAATTTTCTTACAATGAGCGAGTTTTTTGCAAAAAATGTGAATTTATTTTGGAATATTGGGGAGGTGGGGGCTGGCTGTTTTTGACCGCTTTGGGGTGGTGGCGCATTGCCGTGGCTTTAGCGAATTTCTATCTTTACGCCCGAAAATTTAACGCCTTGTGGTCGGTAGAGGTTCAAGCAGACTCCCTGTCTACTTCCTACTTCCTACTGTCTACTATATCGAGGTAATCATGTTTCGTGAAGTAAAGAAAGAAGAAACCTTTCCGCAGATTGAAGAGCGTGTGCTCGGCTTGTGGGATAAGGATGAATCGTTCAAGAAGTCGCTGGACTCCCGTCCGGAAACCGAACCGTACACTTTCTACGATGGCCCTCCGTTTGCAACGGGCCTTCCGCACTACGGTCACTTGCTTGCCGGTACCATCAAGGACATCGTTCCGCGTTACTGGACCATGAAGGGCAAGAAGGTTCCGCGTGGTTTCGGTTGGGACTGCCACGGCCTTCCGATTGAATCTCTCGTGCAGAACGAACTCGGTCTCGCTGGCGTAGCCGAAATCCAGAAGCTCGGCGTCGATAAGTTCAACGAAACCTGCCGTAGCAAGGTGCTCAAGTACACGAGCGAATGGAAGAAGACCGTGCGCCGCATGGGTCGCTGGGTCGACTTCGACAAGGGCTACAAGACCATGGACAAGAACTTCATGGAATCCGTGTGGTGGGTGTTCAAGCAGTGCTTCGACAAGGGCCTCATCTATCAGGGCTACCGCATCCAGCCGTATAGCCCGGCTCTTGCTACTCCGCTTTCGAACTTTGAAACCAACCAGGGCTATAAGGACCGTCAGGATCCGTCCCTCACGTTGATTTTCCCGATCAACTCGAACGAACCCAAGTTCAAGGACACGAGCATCCTCGTGTGGACGACGACCCCGTGGACATTGTACTCCAACTTCTGCATCGTTGTGGGCCCGGACATGGACTACAACCTGGTGGAACAGGACGGAAAGAAGTACTGGATTGCCGCAAGCCGTACTGCCGCTTACTTCAAGAACCCGAACATCGTGGACACCTGCAAGGGTTCCGAACTCGTGGGCAAGGACTACGAGCCGCTCTCCCGCATTTCCGATGCATTCGTGACGCCGGACCAGCTGTCCCGCCACTACAAGATTTACCCCGCCGACTACGTGAGTACCGAAGACGGTACCGGCGCCGTGCATACAGCTCCTTCCTTCGGTGAAGAAGACTTCCAGAAGGGCGCTGAACTAGACCTCGGCCTTTTCGACCCGCTCGATACCGAAGGCAAGTTTACCGACAAGGTCCCGATGTGGAAGGGCCTTGGCGCCAAGGAAGCTGACAAGGAAATTATCCGCTACTTCAAGGAACAGGGCCGCGTGTTCAAGCAGGACGTGATTGTCCATAGCTACCCGCACTGCTGGCGTACCGGCGTTCCTCTGATTTACCGCGCCCTCAAGACGTGGTTCCTGAAGATCGACGCCCCTGTCACGAGCAAGGACGGCGTGACCAAGACTCTGAAGGAATGGATGGTCGAAAACAACCAGACCGTAAACTGGGTTCCGGACCACATCAAGAACGGCCGTTTCGGCAAGTGGCTCGAAGGCGCTCGCGACTGGAACCTTTCCCGTAACCGCTTCTGGGGTACGCCGATTCCGGTGTGGCTCTCTGACGACGGCGACATGATTGCTGTCGGTTCCATTGAAGAACTCCAGCAGCTCACTGGCGTGAAGCTCGATGACTTGCACAAGCACTTTGTGGACAAGCTTACGATTGAAAAGAATGGCAAGGTTTATCGCCGTACGCCGGAAGTTTTCGACTGCTGGTTTGAATCCGGCTCCATGCCGTATGCCAGCCGCCATTACCCGTTCGAAAACAAGGAACTCGTGGAACGCAGCTTCCCGGCAGACTTCATTGCCGAAGGTCTCGACCAGACTCGTGGTTGGTTCTACACGTTGACCGTGCTTTCTAACGCATTGTTCCAGAAGCCGGCATTCAAGAACGTGATTGTGAACGGTATTATCTTGGCCGAAGATGGTTCCAAGATGAGTAAGTCCAAACGCAACTACCCGGACCCGAACGACCTTATTGAACGCACGGGTGCCGACGCTATTCGTTTGTTCATGATTAACTCCGCCGCTTTGAAGGCTGAAGACCTCCGCTTCAGTGAAGAAGGCGTGAAGGGCATCGTGAAGCAGGTGATGCTGCCGCTTTGGAACGCTGTGGCATTCTTTGTCTCGAACCACAACGCCGACGCCGCCAAGGGTCAGCTCAACTGGAAGCCGGGTCAGGAAGTCAAGAGCGACAACGAACTTGACCGCTGGATGCTTGCAACACTGCAGGATTTGGCCGCCAAGGTCGAAGTTGAAATGAAGGCTTACCGCTTGTACAACGTGGTGCCCGCCGTGATTGCCGCGGTGGATGACCTCACGAACTGGTACGTGCGCCGCAGCCGTCGCCGTTTCTGGAAGTCTGAAAACGATGGCGACAAGAACGCCGCCTACGCAACCATGTACAAGGTGCTCGTTGACTTCTCCAAGATTCTCGCTCCGTTCCTCCCGCTCCTTGCCGAAGAAATCTACCAGATTCTCGTCCGCGAAGTGGATGCCAACGCTCCGGTAAGCGTGCACCTCTGCGAATTCCCGAGCGCCGACAAGTCCCTCATGGACGAAAAGCTCGTGGAACGCATCGCCATGGTGCGTGGCATGGTCGAAATGGGCCGCGTGATTCGTGCTACAAACAACGTAAAGAACCGTATGCCGATTGCCAGCATGACGGTGGTTGCTCACGGCACCGAAGAAAAGAACGTCGCCGAGACCATGAAGGACTTGATTCTTGAAGAACTCAACGTTCGCGAAATGAAGTTCCTGGAAGATGAGACGAAGCTCGTGCAGCTCTCCGCCAAGCCGAACTTCCTCGCTATCAAGGCGAAGGGCCCGGATTACGCGAAGAACATGAAGGTGATTTCTGCCAAGCTGAATTCGCTGAGCGTTGATGAAATCAAGGCTCTGCAGGCTGGCGAAACCATCAAGTTCGAATTTGGTGAAGTCGGTGCTGACTGCTTGATGCTTAACCGCATCGTGGCTGACGGCATGGCTGTGGAAGCCAACCAGCACTTCACCGTGGCTCTGGATCTCAAGATTACGGACGAACTCCGCCGCGCCTGCGTGGCCCGCGAACTCGTGAACCGCATCCAGAATCGCCGTAAGGACCAGAACTACGCTATCTCCGACAAGATCGAAGTGACGCTGTTCTCTGCAAGCGACGTATTCAAGCAAGCTGTCGCGGAGAACGAAGCTTACATCGCCGGAGAGACGCAGGCCGTGAAAATTGCCTGGGCTGCCGTTGCCGATGGTCTCGAAGCCAACGACGCTGATGGAGAGGCTTTCGCATTCACGACGGTTAAGGCTTAATCAAGGGTGACTACCGCCCGAGGCGAGTGTAGCGCGAGAACTTGTTCTCGCATTACCGAGCCGTTGCGGTAGGGCGCCTTGCGCCAAACTCAGGCTGTGAAAATCGCCTGGGCTGCCGCTGCCGATGGCCTCGAAGCCAACGACG